>CALDMA010000109.1 GCA_937915075.1 uncultured Oscillospiraceae bacterium | reverse complement strand
CCTTTTTGTTGTTACCGTCCGCAGCACTGCTTATTTTCCGCGCTGCCGCGCAGCGCAAAAAATGCCGGATGGCAGCTCGCTCGCCGCTAACGCGGCAACCGCTCGTATGCCGCGTATCAGCAGGCCGCGTCCGTTACCGTCCGCAGCACTGCTTATACTTTTTCCCGCTGCCGCAGGGGCAGGGATCGTTGCGGCCGATCTTCTGCACCTTGCGCGGCTGCTTTTTTACACTGCCGTCGCCCGCGGTGGTGGCGACGATGCCCTCGGCCACGCGCTCGCGCTTGACCTCGGCCTCGCTCTTGATGCGGGCGGAGAAGATGCGGCGCACGGTCTCGTCCTGAATGGCGGAGATCATCTCTTCGAACATCTCGAGGGATTCCTTCTTGTAGGCGTCGATGGGATTGACCTGCGCGTAGGCGCGCAGGCGGATACCCTGACGCAGCTCCTGCATGGCGTCGATGTGGTCCATCCAGTATTCGTCGACCACGCGCAGCAACACCACGCGCTCAAGCTCGCGCATGATGGGGGAGGTGACAGCCTCCTCCTTGCGCTCGTAGGTGGTGACAGCGGCGTTGAAGAACAGCTCCGTCAGCTCGTCCTCGCCCATGGCGGCGAGCTCGGTGGGCGTTTCGGTGACCATGCCGCGCGGGAAATACATACCCTCGAGGCTGCCGAGGATCTCGCGCACGCCGTCCTCGTCGAGCGTACCGTGTTCGCCGGAGTGGAGCGTGACCTGATTGGAAATGCCGCTGCGGATCATGCCGAAGATGGTGTCCTTGAGGTTGCGGCCGTCGAGCACCTGCTTGCGCTGCCCGTAGATGATCTCGCGCTGCTTGTTCATCACGTCGTCGTACTCGAGCGTCGCCTTACGGGACTGGAAGTTGCGGGACTCGACGCTGGTCTGCGCGTTCTCGATGGACTTCGAGAGCATCTTGTTCTCGATGGGCGTGTCCTCGTCGAGGTTCATGCGGTCCATGAGGTTCGTGATGCGCTCGCCGCCGAACAGGCGCAGCAGATCGTCCTCGAGCGAGAGGTAGAAGCGCGTCTCGCCCGGGTCGCCCTGACGGCCAGCACGGCCGCGCAGCTGATTGTCGATGCGGCGGGAGTCGTGGCGCTCGGTGCCGATGATGAACAGACCGCCGGCCTCGCGCACGCGGTCGGCCTCACCCGCGATCTCGGCCTTGTGCTTGGCGAGCGCTTCGGCGAACAGCGCGCGGGCGTCGAGGATCTCCCGGTCGTCGGTCTCGGCGTAGCCGGTCGCCTCGGCGATCAGCTCGTCGGAGAGCCCGGCCTTGCGCAGGTCGTTTTTCGCCATGTATTCGGCGTTGCCGCCGAGCATAATATCGGTACCACGACCGGCCATGTTGGTGGCGACCGTCACCGCGCCGAGCTTACCGGCCTGCGCGACGATCTCGGCTTCCTTTTCGTGGTTCTTCGCGTTGAGCAGGTTATGCTTGATGCCCTCGCGGGAGAGCAGATAGGACAGGTGCTCGTTCTTCTCGATGGACACCGTGCCGACCAGCACGGGCTGGCCCTTGGCGTGACATTCCTTGACCTGCGCGATGACCGCGCGGTACTTTGCCGCCTCGGTCTTGTACACTACGTCGGGATCGTCGATACGCGCGATGGGGCGGTTGGTGGGGATCTCGATGATGTCGAGGTTATAGATAGTGCCGAATTCCTCCTCCTCGGTCAGCGCCGTACCGGTCATACCGGAGAGCTTCTTGTAAAGACGGAAGTAATTCTGGAAGGTGATGGTCGCGAGCGTCTTGCTCTCGCGGGCGACGGTGACGTGCTCCTTGGCCTCGATGGCCTGATGCAGACCCTCGCTGTAGCGGCGGCCGAACATCAGTCGGCCCGTGAACTCGTCGACGATGACGACCTCGCCGTCCTTGACGACGTAGTCGATGTCGCGCTTCATCGTGCCGTGGGCCTTGATGGCCTGGTTGATGTGATGGGCGATGGTGGAGTTCTCGGGATCGGAGAGGTTCTCGATCTCGAAATACTGCTCGGCCTTGGCGATGCCGCGCGCGGTGAGCGTCGCGGTCTTGGCCTTTTCGTCCACGATGTAGTCGGCGTCGACGTTGACGTCCTCTTCCTCCTTCTCGTCCGTCTCCGCGATGACCTTCTTGCGGAAGCGGGCGACGAGAGCCTCGGTGCGGCTGTACATCTCCGTGGACTTCTGCCCGATGCCGGAGATGATGAGCGGCGTGCGCGCCTCGTCGATGAGGATGGAGTCCACCTCGTCCACGATGGCGAAGGCGTGGCCGCGCTGGACGAGCTCGGAGGAGAAGAGCGCCATGTTGTCGCGCAGATAGTCAAAGCCCATCTCGTTGTTGGTGCCGTAGGTGATGTCGGCGGCGTAGGCCGCGCGGCGCTCGTCGCTCGTGAGGTCGTGGACGATCAGGCCCACGCTCAGACCGAGGAAGCGGTGTACCTTGCCCATCCACTCGCTGTCGCGCTTGGCAAGGTAGTCGTTCACGGTGACGATGTGGACGCCGTTTCCGGTGAGCGCGTTGAGGTAGGCGGGGAGGGTGGCGACGAGCGTTTTGCCCTCGCCGGTCTTCATCTCGGCGATGCGCCCCTGGTGGAGCACGATGCCGCCGATGAGCTGCACGCGGTAGGGATAAAGCCCGAGCACGCGGCCCGCGGCCTCGCGCACGGTGGCAAACGCCTCGGGCAGAATGTCGTCGAGCGTTTCGCCGTTGGCAAGCCGCGCCTTGAATTCCGGCGTCTTGGCGCGCAGCTCCTCGTCCGTCAGGGCGCGGTACTCGTCCGCCATCGCCTCGATCTTATCGACGATCGGATAAATGCTCTTGAGTTCCCGCTCGGAGTAGGTGCCAAAGAGCTTGGTGATCAGTCCCATATCAAAAACTTCCTTTCACGGAAAATCGAAATACTTTTACGAGAAAGCATAAAAATACTTCTACAGTATAACACGCTCTGTCCGGATATGCAAAGGAAAAATGCGCGGGAATATGAACGGACGGTAAATTTCCGCATAATATGGCGCCTGTGCTCCTTGCAAGCGGGAGCGGCGTGTGTTAAGATAAGGGCATCACGAAGCAAGAGACCCACAGCGAAGGACATCGGAGGATTTTACGATGAAACTGCATTTTTACGGCGCGGACCGCTGCGTGACCGGCTCGTGCCACTGTCTGGAGATCAACGGCAAGCGTATCCTGGTGGACTGCGGCTTGCAGCAGGGGCGCGACGAGCTGGATAACAGCATGTTCGCCTTTAACCCCGGCGACATCGACATCCTGCTCGTTACCCACGCGCACATCGACCACACGGGCCGCATCCCGCTGCTGGTCAAGCGCGGCTTCACGGGCCGCATCCTGACCACCCGCCTGACGGCGGATCTCATGCGCATCATGCTGCTCGACTCTGCCCACATTCAGGAGAGCGACGCCGAGTATCAGAACCGCAAGGGCGAGCGCGCAGGCCGCGAGCCGGTCGAACCGCTCTACACCGTCGAGGACGCGTCGAATGTGTTCAAGTATGTTACCACCTGTGAGTACGGCCAGACGGTCGAGCTGTGCGAGGGCGTGACGGCCACCTTCACCGACGCGGGCCACCTGCTCGGCAGCGCGAGCATCACGCTCGAACTCGACGAGGGCGGCGTTCACAAGACGCTCGTCTTCTCCGGCGATATCGGCAACGTCGACCAGCCCATCATCCGCGACCCGCAGCTTTTGAAGAAGGCGGACTATGTGGTGATGGAGTCCACCTACGGCGACCGCAACCACACCGAGGTGTGGAGCTACACCGACGAGCTGGCGGAGATCATCGACGAAACGCTCGGCAAGGGCGGCAACGTCGTCATCCCGTCGTTCGCCGTGGGCCGCACGCAGGAGCTTTTGTACTTCATCCGCGAGATCAAGGATCAGGGGCTCGTGAAGTCCGTGCCCGATTTTCCGGTCTATATCGACTCGCCGCTTGCCAAGGCGGCGACCACGGTGTTCTGCGGCGATTTGCACGGCTACCTCGACGAGGCTGCGCTCGAGCTGGTGAAGGACGGCACGCATATGTTCTCGTTCCCGAACCTGCACCTTGTTGAGACAAGCGAGGAGTCCAAGCTGCTCAACATGGACAAGACGCCCAAGATCATCATTTCCGCCTCCGGTATGTGCGACGCGGGCCGCATCCGCCACCACCTCAAGCACAACCTCTGGCGCGTGAACAGTGCGGTGGTGTTCGTCGGCTTCCAGTCGCCCGGCACGCTGGGCCGTAAGCTGCTCGACGGCGCGGAGAGCGTGAAGCTCTTCGGCGAGGAGATCGCCGTCAAGGCGAAGGTCGTGAATTTCCAGGGCCTTTCTTCCCATGCCGACCACGACCATCTCCTCGGCTGGATCAAGGCGTTCGATCCGAAGCCCGCGCAGGTGTTTGTCGTCCACGGCGACGCGGACGTGGCGCCCGCGTTCGCGGACGAGCTGTGCTCCCTCGGCTTCTCCGCCCACGCGGCAAAGTTCACCGAGAGCTACGACCTCGCCGCCGGCGTGATGCTCAGCGAGGGCTACATTTCCGAGCGCAAGCGCACGATGCAGGCCAGCCGCGCGGACAACCTCTACGGCAAGCTGCTCGCTGCGGGCGAAGCGCTGCTTGAGCTCATCCGCCGCTTCAAGGGCCGCCCGAACAAGGAGATTGCTGCCTTTACCGGCCAGATCACCGCGCTCATCGACCGCTTCCAATAAAATAAAAGGAAAGGGCGCGGGGCTCCGCGCCCTTTTTCGGGGAAAACGCTATGGCTGTCACGAAAAATCAGGAATACACCGTTACCATCGAGGGGTACTCGGGCGAGGGCATGGGCGTTGCGCGCATCGACGGCTTCGTCGTCTTTGTGTCCGGCGCGCTGCGCGGCGAGGTCTGCCGCGTTCTGATTCTGAAGGCGCTGAAGTCCGCGGCCTTCGCCAAGGTGCTCGAGGTGCTTGAGCCCTCGCCGCACCGCGTTGAACCGGACTGCCCGTACTTTCCGCGCTGCGGCGGCTGCACCTACCGCCACATGGACTATGCCGAGGAGCTTGCCCTCAAGCGCCGGCGCGTGCAGGATAACCTCATGCGCATCGGTGGGAGCGAGGTCGAGGTGGAGGAGATCCTGGGCGCGGCGGAGACGCGGCGCTACCGCAACAAGGCGCAGTATCCCGTCTCGCCGGACGGAAGGATCGGCTTCTACCGCGCCCGCACGCACGAGGTCATCGACACGCGGGAATGTCTGCTGGTGAAGCCGGAAGCCGACGCCGCGGCGGAGGCCGTGCGGCAGTATATGAAGGACTTCCGCGCGGCGGGCTACGACGAGCGGACGGGGCGCGGCCTTCTGCGCCATGTCTATGTCCGCTCAAACACAAAGGACGAGTGCCTGATCTGCCTGCTGGTGAACGGGAAAAAGCTGCCGCATGAGGCGGAGCTGGTCGAGCGGCTGCGCCGCGCCTGCCCGCGGGCGGTAGGCATCGTGTTCGGTGAGAACACGCGGCGGGACAATGTGATCCTCGGCGAGCGCTACCGCACGCTCTGGGGAGCCGACCGGCTGGAGGACGTGCTCTGCGGGAGGATGTTCCGGCTGAGCGTGCCGTCGTTCTATCAGGTCAACCACGAGCAGGCCGAGCGGCTTTACGCCAAGGCCATCGAGTATGCACAGCTCACGGGGGAGGAGACGGTGCTCGACCTCTACTGCGGCGCGGGGACCATCACGCTCGCGCTCGCGTCCCACGCGAAGCGCGTCCTCGGCGCGGAGATCGTGCCGGAGGCCATCGACGACGCGCGGGAGAACGCCGCGCGCAGCGGCGTGAGAAACGCCGAATTCTTCTGCGGCGACGCCTCCGACGTGGCAAAAAAACTCGCACAAGAGAATCTGCGGCCCGACGTCATCACAGTCGATCCGCCGCGCAAGGGGCTGGCGGAGGACGTGGTGGAAAGCATTGCGCGGATGCAGCCGGAGCGCGTGGTGTATGTCTCCTGCGACAGCGCGACGATGGCGCGGGACGTGAAGCGCTTTGCCGCCCTCGGCTATGAAGCCGTGCGCGCCTGCGCGGTCGATCTCTTCCCCCGCGCCGACCATATCGAGGCGGTGGCGCTGCTAAGAAAGCGGAGAGATTGACCGCAGACCGGCCGACTAAAAAATAAGCAGAATGTACAAGAAAAGCATGGAAAAATTGTAGATTTATGCTTGACAAATGTCGAAATATGGGTTATTATACTTTTCACTCAAAGATATTTTCTTAACGGAGTCTTTACACGGCTCCGCAAGTTCATCCTGTTGGCAAACCGGTCGAAAGGCCGGGACGCAAAGCTATAGTGTCTAAATGAACATCCTTTAATGGTTCACATGACAGACTGGCCGCATCATTTGCTGCGGTCGGTCTGTATTTTTTTGCGTCACCGGTCCTATTTATTGATCCTGAGGTGAATCCCTATGGCATATATGCGTTTGGGCGACCTGCTGCTGTCCTCGGGCGTGATCTCGCACGAGCAGCTCGAGCGGGCGCTGGAGCTGCAAAAGGAAAGCAAGGAGCGTCTGGGCGACGTGCTGGTGCAGAGCGGCATCATCACCGAGCAGCAGCTCATCGAGGCGCTGAAAATACAGCTCGGCGTGGAGTTCGTTGATCTCACGGCGGTCTCCATTCCGGTGGAGCTGGCGAAATATGTGCCGCGCACGCTGGCGAAGAAATACTGCGTGGTGCCCGTGAAGCTGGTGCGCGACACGCTCTACCTCGCAATGAGCGATCCGCTGGACTTCATCGCGCAGGAGGAGGTCAAGGCCGCCTCGCGCAAGCGCGTGATCCCGATGATCGCCACGCACCGCGCGACCGAGCAGGCCATCAGCCGCCTCTACGGCAGCGAGGGCACCGCCCGCGTCATCGAAGAGATGAAGCGCGAGGCGGGCGCCGCCGGGCCGGACATCGTGCCCGCGCAGCTGGCGAAGGACAGCGACGGCAGCGAGGGCGCGCCGACCATCCGCTTTGTCAACTCTCTCATCGAGCGCGCCTTTGCCGAGCGCGCGAGTGATATCCACCTCGAGCCGCAGGAGGGCGAGATGGTGGTGCGTATGCGTATCGACGGCCTGCTCCGCCGCGTTCTGACCGTGCCGGCCGAGCTGCAGAGCACCGTTATCTCCCGCCTGAAGATCATGGGCGGCATGGACATTGCCGAGCACAAGGTCCCGCAGGACGGCCACGCCATGCTGCGCGTGAAGGGCAGCGATATCGACCTGCGTATCTCCTCGATGCCGACGGTGTATGGCGAGAAGATCGTGCTGCGCCTGCTCAACAAGACCTCGCAGCTCCTCTCCCGCGATGCCATCGGTCTGGAGGGGGAAGACCTTGAGTATTATCGGACGCTGCTCAAGAACCCGAGCGGCGTGATCCTGCTGGTCGGCCCCACGGGCTCCGGCAAATCTACGACGATGTGCGTGATGCTCCGCGACCTCGCGCGCGAGGAAGTGAACATCGTCACGCTCGAGGACCCTGTGGAATATTACATCCCCGGCGTCAGCCAGTGCCAGATCAACGAAAAGACCGGTATGACCTTTGCCGGCGGTCTGCGCGCCATTCTGCGCCAGGACCCCGACATCATCTCCGTCGGCGAGATCCGCGACGGCGAGACTGCGAGCATCGCCATGCGCGCGGCCATCACCGGTCACCTGGTGCTCTCGACCCTGCACACCAACGACGCCCCCTCCGCGGTCGACCGTCTGCGCGACATCGGCGTGGAGCCGTGGCTGATCTCCGGCGCGCTGCGCGGTGTAGTGTCGCAGCGCCTTGTGCGCCGCATCTGCCCGCACTGCAAGAGGGCCTATCATCCCGCGAGCGACGAGCTGGCCCTGCTGGGGCTGGACGACGCGCCGGACCTCATGTTCTACAAGGGCGAGGGCTGCCCGGACTGCCATCACACCGGCTACACCGGCCGCCGCGCCGTGTTCGAGATATTGATGCTCGACGCGCCGCTGCGCCGCCTCATCAACGCCGGCGCGAGCGCGGACGAGCTTGCCGACGAGGCCCGCCGGCATGGCTTCACCACCATGCGCGAGCGCTGCCGCGACCTGGTGCTGCGCGGCGAAACGACGGCCGAGGAGGCCGCCCGCACCATCAGCTCCACCATCGAGAGCTGAACGGAACGACCGAAGAAAGGCAGGGGAGAGAGCTTGACGACCTACAAGTACAAGGGCCAGTCGCTCAGCGGCGCAAGGGTGAGCGGCGTGGTGCGCGCCTACGACGAGTTCGAGGCTGTCGCCAAGCTGCGCGACACCTGCGCCTTCATCACGAAGATCGAGCCGGTGAAGGAGCGTGGGAACGCGCTGGATAAGCCCATCGGCTTCAAGCTCAAGGACAAGGAGCTGGCGCTGCTCTGCTCGCAGTTTTCCATCATTCTCACCTCGGGGCTGAGCGTGATGCGCTGCGTGGAGATGGTCGCCTCGCAGACGCGCAATAAGTACACGCGGAAAATGCTGGAAAGGGTCGCCGAGGAGGTCGGCGCGGGCTATCCCCTCGCGCAGAGCTTTGAAAGCAACGCCCCCTATCTGCCCGCCACATTCATCGAGACCGTGCGCGCGGGCGAGGAGTCCGGCACGCTCGCGCTGTGCTTCGACCGCCTGCACCGCTACTACGAGCGCACCGCCAAGACCCGCGCGAAGATCATCAGCACGATGACCTATCCCGCGATGGTCATCGTGGTCGCCATCATCGTGTTTATCATCATCATCGCCGTCGCCGTGCCGGCGTTCACCGACGCCTTTGCCGACCTCGGCGAGGGCGAGCTGCCGGGCGTGACCAAAGCCCTGATGGCCGTGAGCGGCTTTTTCAACCGTTGGTGGTGGCTGCTGCTGCTCATCGCGGCGGCGCTCGTCATCGCCTATCTTGCCTTCAAGCGCACCGAGCGCGGCAGGCTCGTGCTCGCCGCCTACGCCATCGAGCGCGCGCCGCTGCGGCGGCTGCGCAGCATGAGCGCGGCGGGACGCTTCGCCAACACCATGTCCACCATGCTCACCGCCGGGCTCGGCGTGCCGCGTGCGCTGGACGTCACCAGTCAGGTCGTGGGCAACTACCTCTTTTCCCTCGGCGTGCGCAAGGTGAAGGAGAACGTGGAGCGCGGCCGCGGCATTGCCGAGAGCATGGCGGGCGTGGAGTGCTTCCCCAAAATGCTCACCGAGATGGTGGGCGTGGGCGAGCGCGCCGGCTCGCTGCCGCAGACGCTCGACGTCATCGGCAATTACTTTGACAGCGAGGTCGAAACGCAGAGCACGCGGCTGCTCAGCGTGCTTGAGCCGGTCATCACCGTCGTGCTCGCGGTCATCGTGGTCGTGCTGCTGCTGGCGGTCTACCTGCCGATGTTCAGCATGTACGGCAGCATCTGATGCGTTATCATTTCCGCGCGACCACCCCGCGCGGGACGATATAGAAAGAAAAGGAAAAGGAGAATTTTATTATGCTGAAGAAACTCACCAACAAAAAGGGCTTCACCCTCATGGAAATGCTGATCGTCGTCGCGATCATCGCTATCCTCGTCGCTATTGCCATCCCTACCTTTGCCGGTCAACTCGATAAAGCCCGTCAGGCTACCGACGCCGCCAACATCCGCGTCGCGTATGCTGAGGCCGCTCTGAAGGCTGTTGAGAGTGGTGCGGCCGGAAGTGTGGATTCTGTTGCGATGACCCATACAGGCAAATTTGACAAGCTTGAAAATACGGTGATTGGTGGTGTGGACATCAAGGATAAGACGGTGACCAAGGGCCTGACTGTTACTGTGTCGATTGCTGCTGATGGTACAGTGACTATTGACCCTAAGACGAACTAATTACTTTAGAGTGATTCTTGAGCCCACGCCGGGGCGCACGCTCCGGCGCGGGAACGCCCCCCTTCCTTCCCGGATAAGCCGGTTCTGCAGAGGGCTTATCCCTCAGCGATGAGAGAAGAATAAGGGGGTGGCCGAGGGTCGGCGGCCATCCCCCGCGAAGGACCTGCTGTGAGGAGGAATTTTGCAATGCTCTATCTCAGTCCCTTTATCACGGTTTACTGCTGCGTGCTCGCCGCCGTTTTCGGCGCGTGCATGGCGAGCTTCCTGAACTGCATGGCGTGGCGCGTGGTCCACGGCGAGAGCGTGCTGCATGGGCGGTCGCACTGCGACGTGTGCGGCCATGTGCTCGGCGCGCGCGACCTCGTTCCGGTGGTGAGCTATCTTGCCTCCGGTGGGCGGTGCCGCTACTGCGGCGCGAAGCTCCCGCGCCGCCATGTGTGGGGCGAGGCGCTCGGCGCGGCGGTGTTCGTGTCGCTTCTGCTGCATTATGATATTTCGCTCCGGCTTCTCGAAGCGTGGCTTTTGGCAGGCATTCTGCTTGCCTGCTCCTTCGCGGACCTGGAGGGGTACATCATTCCCGACCGCTTTTTAGCGGCCGGTCTTGTGCTTTTTATCGCGTCCCTCTTTTTCTCGCCCGCGCCGCTCGAACGGCTCGCGGACGGGCTGCTCGGCGGCTTCGGCGTGGCGCTCGGCCTGCTGGCGGTCGTCACGGTGCTGGAACGGCGCATGGGGCGCGAGGCGATGGGCGGCGGCGACCTCAAGCTGCTGTTCGTCACCGGACTGTTTTTCGGCTGGAAGGGCAACCTTTTCTGCCTGATCTTAGCCTGCATCTTCGGCATCGTCTTCGGCCTGCTCGCCGCCAAGCGCGGCGGGGAGGAGGGCGCGCCGATCCCATGGGGGCCGTCCATCGCGCTCGGCGCGTGGGTCACGGCGCTCGCGGGCGAGCCGTTTATCCGTTGGTATCTGAGCCTTTTATAAGGCACGTTTCGCAGCACTCCGCTGAAAGGAGAACAAGCATGAATAAGATCGTTGGTCTTGATATCGGTGAAAACAGCGTGAAAATGGCCTATTTCGCGGGCCGCGAGCTGAAAAGGACCGCGAAGATCGAGCTGCCCGACGCGATGGTGTCCGGCGGGCGCATTCTCTCGATGGACGCGATGGCGGACTTCCTGCACGACGCGGCGAAGGGAAACGGCATCCCGCTGACGAATGCCGCGCTGGTCGTGCCGGCGAGCGAGGTCTACACCCGCGTCATCACCCTGCCCGCCATGACCGAGCAGCAGCTTTTCTACAACCTGCCCTACGAGTTCCGCGACTTTCTGACGGAGGAGAAGAGCAAATATTTCTTCGACTACGCCGTGCGCCGCATCGTGAACGACGAGGCGGGGCATCCGAAGGAAATGGAGCTTTTCGTCTGCGCCATCCTCAAAACCACGGTGGAGGGCTACCGCGCGATGCTGCACCGCGCGGGCTTCCGTCTGCGCGTGCTCACCGTCACCGAGTGCGCCTACGGCGCGCTGCTCGGCGCGTACCTCAGGCGCACGGGCGCGGAGGAGGACGACAGGGACCGCTGCATCGTCTCCATCGGCCACCGCAGCACGCACCTCTACATCTACCACGGCGCGACGTTCGACAGCCGCCGTGAGATCGACGTCGGCGGCAGGCTGATCGACGAGCAGATCGCCGAGCACTGCGGCGTGGACATTCATCTGGCGCACAGCTATATGCGCAGCGACTACAACGGCGTGCTCGAGGCGGACTATGCCCGCGAGGCATACAGCCGTCTGGCGGTCGAGATCATGAAGGCGGTCAATTTCTACAACTACAACAACCGCGACCGCGAGCTGCACGACCTCTATATCTGCGGCGGTGGCGGCGGCATCGAGCCGATGCTGCGCACCATCGTTGAAACGACGAGGCTCACGCTCCATCCGGTCTCCGAGCTGCTCTCGCAGCAGCTTTCGACCGAGGAGCCGTGGACGTATCTGCGCGCCATCGGCGGTGTGAGCGAGGGCATCAAGGGGGGACTGGCATGATCGCGGAGAAGGAGAAAAAAACGGCCCGCGCGGGCACGCCCCGCCGTCCGGTGCGCTGCCCGCAGAAAACGGGCATCAACCTTAATATGCACGAAAAGCGCACGGGCACGGTGCTCACGCTCGTCATCGGCATCGCGTGCATCGCGCTTCTGGCGGCGGCCGCCGCAAAATTCGGCGTGATCGATCTCTACGGACGGCTCGCCGACGCGCAGAGCGCGTATGCGCAGGCGCATCAGGAGAATCTGGCCGCGCAGGAGAAGCTCTCGCATTTCGACGAGGTGCTCTCGGAATACCGCACCTATTCGATGGAGTGGATGGAGGACGAGGAAAACGCCGACCTGAATTTTTCCGTGGAGCGCACGGCGGTGCTTGACCTGATCGAGCGCACGGTGATGCCCTACGGCACGCTCAGCGCCCTGCAGGTGCAGGGCGACCGCGTGGACGTTGAGCTGGGCGGGACCAATCTGGACCGTATCGCCGAGGCGCTCAGCGCCGTGAAAGCGTCGAGCGTGGTGGAATCGGTCGGGCTGGAGCTCGCCGAAACAGAGAAGGATCGCCCCGCCGATGTGATGAAGTGTACGCTGCACATCGTGCTGAGAGGGGAGGCGGCGGAATGAACCGTGAATTGACCCTGCGGGAAAAGGTGCTGCTGCTCATCCTGATCGTGCTCGTGATGACGCTCGGCTACTTCAAGCTCCTCTACGAGCCGGTCAGCGACCGCATCGCGCGCTATCGCGAGGACGCGGCGCAGGAGCAGCTTGAGATCGAGCAGAGCGCGGTCAAGCTGGCGCAGATGGAGAAGATGGAGCAGGCGCTCGCGGACATCCGCGCCGCCGGCGGCAGCAAGGCCATTCCGCGCTTTAACAACAGCGAGGCGCTGCTGCGCGAGCTGCGCGGCCTGCTTTCCGCCACCGCGGAATACTCTCTCGATTTCGGCGACGGCACGACGCAGCAGGGATACATCGTCCTGCGCCCCGTCTCCATGACCTACCGCACAAGCACCTATGAGCAGTCGCGCGCGATCATTGACCGCCTCAGCGCGAGTGACAACATCAACCTGATATCCGACCTGAGCATCCGCCGCGACGAACGGAGCGGCGGCGGACAGACCTATCAGACCGTGCTGACGGTGACCTATTTCGAGGTCGCCCCCTGACGCACAGAGGAGCATAGCATGATGAAAAACAGCAGGGCAAACAGACACAATGACCGCGGCTTCACCCTCTCGGAGGTCCTTCTGACGGTGGCGATCCTTGTGGTGCTGTTTGCCCTTGCCGCCGTTCCCATCTCGAAAATGCGGCGCGAGCTGCGCCAGACAGAACTGGACAGCAAGGCGGAGATCCTGTTCCAGACCGCGCAGAACCGCATGACGCAGCTTCTGGCCGCCGGTATGGAGGAGAAATACAAGAGCGGCGGCGTGAAACGTCTCGCCTATGTTCCCTGCGACGCGGAGGAGGACAAGTACGACGAGACCGATATCGGCGAGCTTCCGCTCTACTATGTGACCGACGCGGATAAGGACAACGCCGACGCTGCGGCGTATTACATCCTGCCGCAGGAGCAGACCGACGCGGAGCTGCGCGAGGGCCATTGGCTCGTGGAGTACGACCGGGACAGCGGCAGCGTCTACGCGGTGTTTTACAGTGAGGAGCTGCTGGGTGCGCATACCAACCTCGACGCGCTGCGCATCCGTGCCCGGCGCGTGAAAACAGCGAAGGTCGGTTACTACGGCGGCGACGCGGCGGCGGTCAACGACACCGGCGTGCTTGCGCCGTGGGTGGAGATCGTCAACGAGGAAAGGCTGGAGGTTCGCATCACCTGCAAAGCGCCGAACGACCGCGCGCTTCACTTCTTCGTCATCATCAGCGACGACGAAGGACATGCGACGGAGCGCACCGAGCTGGAAAATAACGACACCGTGACGTTCACCAAGATCGAAAGACACTTCCGCGACTACGAGGTAACGGTGACGCTCGACGACCTGAGCGAGGAGTCGCGCCGCTTCGCGCAGCAGGACTGGCTGAAGAAGCTGACGCCCGGGGCGAACCTGACCGTCACCGTAGAGGTCACCAGCGATGACCCGCTGCTGGAGGGCGCAAGGTATGTGCCCGAGAAGACAAACGGCCTGTTCCGCACGCTGCGCGACGGCAATATGGCGGTCATCACCTGCGCCCGCCACCTGCAGAATCTGGACGACAGCTCCAAGGTGACGAATAAGGTCACTCGCGCGGTGCAGGAGAAGAACATTGACTTCACCGGTGCGAACGGCTGGGCGTCGGTCTATGGCGAGAAGAAGTTCCGACCCATCGCCAACAAGGCGCTGCGCGAATATCGGGGCAGCTATAGCGTAGGGGATACGGAATACCATCCGGTGATCGCCCATCTGCCGGTGGAGACCAGCGGGGACGCGGGATTGTTCCGGAGCTTTTCCGGCGGTACGCTTGAGAATATCACGCTCACCGGCGCGCAGATCGCCGGCACGGGATATGTCGGCGGTCTTGCCGGCACGGTGTCCGGCAATGTGACCGTTACCGGATGCGGTGTGTATCTGGATCGGAAGAAGGACGACCTGAACAAAAAGAAGGAAACAGATATTTGGCTCGACGGCGATGTGACCGGCGGCCTGGTCGGTCATGTCGAGAATGGAGCGGAGGTCGTCATCGACCGCAGCTTTGCCGCCACGGTCCTTCAGGGCAAAACGGCGGCGGGCGGACTGATCGGCAGCGTCGCGGACCGGATCGCGAGGGTGTCCATCGAAGGCTCCTACGCCGATTGCTACCTCTACAGCGATGAAACGAACGGACAGACCGGCGGATTGATCGGCGGCAGCGGGAATGTCGGTTTTGCAACAGCACCGATCGATCTGTTGAACTGCTACGCCGCAGGTTTCCAGAAGGCTGCGGTTACGGCGGGCCTGTCCGCCGGACAGGTCTATAGCATGAGCCGTTGTTATAGCGCGGCGGCGGGACTGGAGACGGATCATCTGACCTACTCCACCGTCGTGGGGCATAGCAGCATGGGAACGGTGGAGAGCACCTTCTATCTGGCGGCATCGGCAGATACGGCGAAGGATGTCCCCGGAACAACGAAGGTCACGCACGCGGAATGGAGCGGCGCAAGCCGTCCCGCCGCGGCGAATCGGCTCGGCGACGCGTTTACCGCCGTGACAGGCGGAGGAAGCACCAACGCCTACAACCTCATGGAGGGCATGGGCCTGACCGACTACTCCTATCCGAAGCTGAAGGGACTCCCGCATTACGGCGACTGGAAGGCGGAATTTGAATCCGGCTCGCTGGCGTACTATGAAAAATATGAGACCGCCACAGGGGAAAGCTACGGCTTCCTCGGCGGCAACGTGTCGTCCCTGCGGGACGACGGAATGGTGCTCGGCGACGGCTACGGCATGATCTATGATGTGCCGCCGTCCGCACCGGTCCGGATCACCTATTCCATTCGTACAGCAGCGGGCGATGCGGAACAGAAGACGGAAACGCTTGACTCGACCGCTGCGGTGAAGGTCACCTACAATGGAAAGGAATGTTATCTCCTGCCGCTGCCGACCGTGGCGGTGAACACGGAATATGTCGACCGACCGCAGCCGACCGAAGCGGCGAACACGGAATATGCCGATCCGGGGAGCTTCTATCAGGAGGTCGAGGTCGGCGGTACGGTGTACCTCTATGCCCCGCACTTTGCCTGCACGGTGACGACACGCGGCGAGGACGGTGCGGTGGAGAAGCCAAAGAGCGTTACGATCCGCACGGCACGCCAGCTTTACGCGCTGAGCCTTTACTACGATGACTACCGGGAGCTGCTTGCTGAGGACGGCGCCTTCGTGCAGGAGCGTGACATCAACTATGTCGGCTACGACTGGGAGGGCTATGGCCGGAACGGCGCCGAGCCTTCGGCGGAGATTCCCCAGCTCCCCATTGGCGACAGCACGGCAAAGCCCTTCATCCATACCTACAACGGCCAACGGCACGAGATCATCAGCGTGCCGATCACCGGCAATGGTCTCGGACGCGACGGAACGGGGAATGTCGGCGAGGTCTACGCGGGACTGTTCGGCTGCAATGCGGGCGAGCTGTGCAACATCGTGCTCATTGCCGGCGCGGAGGACACGATCGTCGGCTTTGACCGCGGCATCCAGCGCAGGAGCGCCTACATCGGCGCGCTTGTCGGCTATAATTCCGGGACTGTGAGCAACTGCGCCGGTGCGGGATACCGAGCCAAGGCGCTGGCCAACAGCGGCAGCGTGGTCTATGTCGGCGGCTTTGTCGGCTATAACGACGGCTACATGGAGCAGTGCAGCGTGAGCAGCCCCTCGGTCTATGCCGAAAACGTGTTCGCGCAGCTCAGCGTGGGCGGTTTCGCCGGACGGAACGACGGGCGCATCGAGGGCTGCTACGGCATCGCGGCGATCAGCGTCCCGACTGTCCGCGGCGGCGAGGTGGAGCTCGGCGGCTTCGCCGCGCACAACGGCGGCATCATCCGCGGCGCCTACTGCGCGACGGCCATGTCCTCGGCGGGCGTCGAGGCGGACGGCTTTACCGCCTCCGGCAGCGTGCGGGACTGCTATTACCTCAACGGCGGCACCTACCGCTTCTGGGACAAGGACCGCCTCTACAGCTCGGAGACTGCGGGCAGCGCACAGTCCGTGACCGCGGCGGAGCTGGAGAAGCTGGAGGAGCTCAGCCTGTCCGGCTTCAACATGCCCGCGGAAGCACGGCATAGTCAGAAAAATACGGAGGACGTCTACCCCTATCCCGCCTGTATGCAGGATGCGGGCGGTACGCTCGTCCACTACGGCGACTGGCCGGTGCCGACGAATGTCGGCGAGCTCGGCGTGTTCTATTGGGAAAAGGAGGAGGACGGCGCGAACAGCGGCTATCATCTCTCCTACATCGGCTTTGTTGACACGGAGCGCAAGGAGGGCAGCACCCTCTGCACTGCGCACGACGACGGCGGTGTCATTACCGCCTACGGCTACGGCTACTATTGGGAGAGCAGCTCTACACAGCCGACGCTGACGGCGAACGGCGGCTTCGTCATGGACGGCGATGACACGGAGGAGGCCAGGGCGGCGGCGTCGGCGCTGGGAGCGCAGATGCCGGAGTATACCTTCGTCGCCTACGAGACCGGCGAGACCGGCCTGCGCCTGCAGTCTGCCGACGCAGCCAACGGAACGTGGATATTGAACCGCGGCACGAGCCGGAGCTACACCTACACGGTCTGCCCGTTCTTCGCGGACGCCTTCGGCTATGCGGGCAAGGCGGAGCCGGGCACAGACGAGGCGGCCTATCAGATCCGCTCGGTGCAGCAGCTGCAGTTCATCAACTGGAGCTGGTATAACGGCAGCGGAAGCGTCAACCGCGAGGTGACGGAAAATACCTACAAGAGCTTCCCCTATCTGCAATACGCCACGGTCACCGGCAAAAACAGTCAGTCACAGTCTGCGGCGGAGCGGAATCGTCCGCGGCGCAGCTGGCAGCAGTCGCACGACCTCAACGGCACAAACCGCAAGGCCCCGGGGAAAGGCGAAAAGAATACCTCGTTCCATCCCATCGCCGGTGCGGTTTTTAACAACCCAAAACAAAAACCGAACAACGAGGGCTACGCGGTAGACCTTTACAGTTGGTTCGGCGGTGTATACGACGGCGACAACTATTACATCAAGAACATCAACATCGACTCGCCCTGCTACAACGTCGGCGTCTTCGGCACAACGGCGGGCGCGGAGCTCCGAAACATCGTGCTCTATAGCGACAATGGCGGTGTGATCGAACGCAGCACGCCGAATGCGCCCTACAGCACCTACCGCTGCGCCTACGCGCTCGGCGGTCTGGTGGGCATTGCGTATGACTATCTTTACGACGCGAACGGGAAATGGGTCGATGTTGAAAACCGCGCGGCGGAGATCGCCAACTGCGCCATTGCGGGCTATACCATCGAGGATAACAGCACAAATCCGCTCCAGCTCGGCGAGGCGGTGGTGGGCGGATTGATCGGCGTATCCAAGGTCAATTTGAACCGCTGCTCGGCGGTGGTCGATATCAAGGTCAACTGCACGCACCGCGCGGCGGACAGCAGCAAGAACCTGACCATGGCGCAGTATGGCAACTTTGTCCGTGTGGGCGGTCTGGTCGGCGGCGTGCAGTATAAGGTGACAAACTGCTACACCGGCGGAACGATCACAATCGGCGGCGATACGCTCGACGAGCGCGTGGACAAGAGAGGAAACCTTGTCTCTTTGAAGAACAGTACGAAGGGCGCGACGCAGGTGCAGCAGGAAAAGGGAACCTATGTCTACGTCGGCGGCATCGGCGGCAGCGGATTCTCCTCAAACTTCTGGAACTTTAGCTGGAAGGCGGGAACCGACGACGGCGAGCCGGAGTATGAGAACTGCTACACCTATATGGAGCTTCCGACTATGCAGGGCACGATCATGGCAATCTCCCGCATCGGCAGCGTCGCCGACCGTTACGGCTGGGCGAAGAAGCTGACGATCAAAAACTGCTATTATTATGCGCAGAAGAAGGCCGGCTTTGCTCTGCCGACGTACCATTGCGAAAACAAAAAGAGCCTTGCCGATCTTCTCGCAGACGATAAAGCGAAGGAAGAAATGCTGCAGGGAGAGCTTTCCTACCTGCAGGGATACATTGCGTCCGGAGACGGAAAAAACCATACGAGCTATTCGATCGACCTGACGGGACTCAGCTATGAGCAGCTGGCCGGCAAGCAGGACGTCCGCAAAAACGGAGTGGACAGCAATATCCTGACGCTGCTGAATCCAAACGGGGTCGGCGCTTTCGGCTGGGTCACCGTTGAGGAGGCGCAGGCCGAGGTCCACGGCAAGTACAGCTTCCCGGGCAAGAACATCGCCGTGCTCGACGGGCAGGACTACCCGTTCCCGACCGTGCTCACACAGGCGAGCGAGCACACCGACAGCGGCAGGGCGAACCTGCACTACGGCGACTGGCCGGTAGCCGGTCCGCAGTGGGAGACGAGCAGTGTGACGATCGACCGCATTGCCGATCATGATACTGCGACGGCGAAGGCATCCGTTACCGTCAAGCTGAAGCTGGAGAACATGAAGGATGGGGAGCTCGAGAAGGTAGAGGTCAAGGTAACGGATCCGGAAAAGAAGCTCGTTACAATATCCGGACGCGAGGTAAAGACAGAGACCGGCTCGGACGGAAAGGTGAAGCGGTATCTTGCCGTCACCATTGAGGGCCTTGCAAACGGCTCGGCGGAGATCACCGCGGAGCTGGACGGCCATGTGGCGCGTTTGATGGTAAGTGTAACCGCGGAGCTGACGATCCGGATGAGCGCCGAGATCGAGAGCGCGAAGCAGATCGCAGTGAACGAGAACGCGACGGCATCGCTCGGACTCAGCGCACTGAACCGCGACGGCGAGAATCTGAAGGACGGCCTGACCTGGACGGTCGCGAGCGCCGATACGGGCATTGCAGAGATCATCTGGAAAAACAGCGTTCCGCAGAGCGTCCTGGGCGTCAGCGCCGGCGAGACGACGCTGCTCATCACGGGGAGCTATCGGATCAATGAGACCGAGACGGTCACGGTGAGCCGCATTGTGCCGGTGACGGTGCAGAAAGCAGCGACCGGCACAGTGTAAAAGGAAAGGAGGGACATTGGGATGAAAAAGCTGAAGAACGAGCAGGGAATGACCATTCTGATGGCCCTCCTGTTGGTCCTGACCGCAGCGGTGGTCAGCGCGGTCATTCTCTCTGCGGCGCTCAGCGCCGCGCGGCGCGTGAACAGCGACCGCGCCGCGCAGCAGAACTACCTTGCCGTCAGCTCGGCGGCGGAGCTCGTGCGCGACAGCGTCCGCACGCAGAAATATGTCAAGACCGTGACCACCGAGACCAAGGTAGTGAAGGATGAGGCGACCGGAGAGGAGCGGACCGAGGTAGAGGTCAAAACGGAGGAGCATTGCCCGACCGGCCTGATGGGAGCGTGGCTCACGGAAGGCGCACGGAAAAACGGCTGCACCGACACCGTCACCATCACACTGCCGGATGAAGCGCTCCCATCGGTCAAGGCGGAATTTTCCATGACAGGACGGGGAACGGGAAGCAAGGGCTATGATATCCGAATCGCCTTCTCTCTGGTCGATGCCGAGGACGCGGACGACTGCCGCATGACGCTCAGGCTGAGCGGAAAGTATAGCTATGAGCTTGACTCCGGGTATTCCGACAAGACGGTTGAGACGACAACGATCCGGTGGGAGTATCCGGCGATCACGAAGGGAACGGAGGAAAGCACATGAAAAAACGCAGAAGCAAGGCCGGTGAGACGCTGGTGGAGACGTTGGTCTCCGTGCTCATCGCGGCGCTGGCATTCGCCTTCCTCTCGACCGCCGCGGTGACCGCGGCGCGGATCAACGCCGCCGCGCGCGAGGACGTTTCCTTCCGCTACACCGAGAAGCCGGGAGAGACGGCGACCGTGACGGCAAAGGGAGCCGGCTCGGGCACGAGCCAAAAGACCGGCAGCGAGACAGTCACACTCTATACAACGGACAACGGCTACGTTTATTACACTTATGCGATTCCATCGGGGGTGACGCCATGAAAAGGCTGCGCGGCAGCCACGGTATGACGCTCACCGAAACGCTGTGTACGGTGCTGATCGTGCTGCTCATCAGCGCGATGCTGGCGGTGGGCGTGCGCTTTGCCGTGCGGACATACCGCGAGTCGATGGAGCTGTCGGAGACAGAGCTGCTCTGTTCCACGCTGACGGCGGCCATCGGCGACAAGCTGCGCTACAGCGGCGATGTGAACGGCGGATTCTTTGCCGGCGTCGGCGCAGCCGACGGAGGCGGCGCGTTTCACATCGAGGACGGAGAGGTCATTATAGAGACCATTGGCAAGGAAAAGGTCAAGCTTCTCGGCTCGGCCTCCTACCCGCAGGGACTGCGGGTGCAGACGACCGACTCGGAGGGAACAGGCTTCATTGAGTACAGCGCCGAAACAGGGATCTTTACCGTTTCCTTTGCCATCGCGGACGCACAGGGAAATATTCTGAAGGAGACGCGCTTTGACGTCAAGCGCATCAACGCGGTCAAAAAGTGAAAAGAACTGCCGGACAAAATGAGTCCGGCAGTTCTTTTTCTATTCGCTTCGTGTGATGTCATGCACCCATTTGCCGCTGTGGATGCGCCAAAGTCCGACGGGGGTCTTTGCCAGGTGCTCGATGGCGATGCACAGGCAGAACATCTCGTTCGGCACCTTGAGGACAAGGCCGAGCAGGCACATCAGCGGCAGCTCCACGCACCAAAGGGGGAAGTTGTCGATGAGCAGCGAGGCACGCACGTCGCCGCCGCCGCGCAGCACGCCCACGACCATCGTGGACGAGAAGCCGTGGAGCGGCATCACGTCCGCGTAGCAGTACACCATGACCGCGCACATCGCCGCCGCGCCCGCCGAGAGGGAGAAGAGCGGCAGCACATACGGCCGGAGCAGCGTAAAAAAGGCCAGAAGCTCCACGCCGCCGAGGGCGAGCGCGAAAAGGAATGCCGTGAGGCACACGGCCTTGCCGATGCGCACGACGCTCTCGCGGCTGCTGCCCGTGCCGATCTCCTTGCCGACGATAACGGCAGCCGCGTTGGCGATGCCGTAGATGCCGGCGGTGGAGAGCTTGTCGATGCTGCCCGCTACGGTGTAGGCGGCGATGAGGTCGCCGCTCGCGGCCATGTGGCCCATGATGACGGTGATGAGCGAGTAGCCCACGCCCCAGAGCGTTTCGTTCGCCAGCACCGGCGCACTGTAATGCACGAAGCGGCGCAGCATCTTGCGGCCCGGGCGGAGAAGGGCGCTCCATTGGAGCGGCACGGTGCGGCAGCGCAGGGCATAGCCGAAGGCGAGCGCGAATTCCACCACGCGCGAGAGCAGCGTGGCAGCCGCCGCGCCCGTGACGCCGAGCGCGGGGAAGCCGAGCTTGCCGAAGATGAGCACATAATTGCCCACGGTATTGCAGAGCATGGACGCGCCGAACACCAGCATCCCGAAGCGCGGATTTTCGATGCTGCGCTGCATCCCGATGTAGATGGACGAGAGGGAATTGAGGATATACGAAAAGCCGACGATGCGGATATACGGCGTACCGATCGCGACGAGACGGAGATTGTCCGTCACCAGCAGCAGAACGCCCGCGGGGAAGAACGCCATGATGAGTGCAAAAAGCGTCGAAATGCTGCCGGCGATGTAAAAGCCGATGCCGATGACGCGGTTGATGCTCTCGCGGTCGCCGCGGCCCCAGTATTGGCTGATGAGCACGCTCGACCCGCTTTGCAGGCCGAAGACGACGAGCTGGACGATGAAGACCGGCACATTCGCCACCGTGACGGCGGACATCTGCTCGCTGCCAAGAAGCCCTACCATGAACGTATCGAGAAAGCCGAGCGACGTCGTGATCAGGTTCTGCACGATGACCGGCAGCGCCAGCAGGAAAAGTCTTTTATAAAAGCCCTTGGGCTGATGAAGATAGGAAAACATAAAAACCTCGGATCGTGGAATTACAGCATGGGAAAACGCGCGTCGCGGTGCGCCTTGA
>CALDMA010000108.1 GCA_937915075.1 uncultured Oscillospiraceae bacterium | reverse complement strand
GGAGCGCATCCTGCGGGAGCTGCGCGAGCTGGACATGAACAAGGTCCGCTTCTCCATCGAGTTTACGGAGCATGAGCCGGACGCAACGGGCATCGACACAGTGCGCTTTCTCATGAGCGCGAACGCGGGCGAGGACCTCAAGCCCATTCACAGGATCGCCTCGGGCGGCGAGCTCGCGCGCATCATGCTCGCGCTCAAAAACGTGCTCGCCGAGCAGGACCATGTGATGACGATGGTCTTCGACGAGGTGGATACCGGCGTCTCGGGCCGCGCGGCCCAGCGCGTGGCGGAGAAGATGGCAAAGCTCTCGCTCAGGCGTCAGGTGCTCTGCGTGACACATCTGCCGCAGCTCGCCGCGATGGCGGACACGCACTTTTCCGTCGAGAAGGGCGAGGAGAACGGCCGCACCTTCACGCGTGTCGTCGAGCTTGACCGCGCACAGCGCTGCGCGGAGCTTGCGCGGCTGACCGGCGGCGCGGCGGCGACCGAAACGCAGCTGCGCGGCGCGGAGGAGCTGCTGAGCGCGGCGGACGCGTTCCGCGGTTCGCTGTGATCTCTTTGCTTTCATTCGCTTTAACGCAAAAAAGAATTGCATTTTCCGCCGTATGGCATTACAATACCATTTGATTTGTTGATCTGAAAAAAGGAGAACCGCTGCCGATGGACCAGTACGCGCAGCGCATCACGCGGGACTATCCCGTGCGGCGCAAGGCACAGGAAAAAGAAAATATGCGCGCCTACCTCATGGGGCAGCTGCGCGCGCTCGGCTACGACGCGAAGCTCAACGACTGCGGCAAGGCGGTGAACGTCATCGCGGGCGATCCCGAGCGGGCGAGCATCTTTTATGCCGCGCACTACGATACACCGCTGCGCGAGCCGCTGCCGGCGATCCTCTGCCCGACGCGGCCTGTAACTTATATGCTCTATCAGGCGCTCACGCCCGTGCTGGCGCTGCTGCTCTGCTTCGCGGTCTCCTTCGGTGTGACCTTTGCGCTGGACCTTCCGAACCTGACGCTGCCGCTCTTTCTCTTGCTGCTGATCGGCGCGCTGGCGTATCTCAAATACGGCCCGTCGGAGAAGAACAATGTCAACGCCAATACCTCCGGCGTAGCGGCGCTGCTCCGCACCGCCGAGCAGCTCACGCCGCGCTACCGCAATGACGTCTGCTTTCTCTTTCTGGACGGCGGCAGCGACAATATGCGGGGCGCCAAGGGCTTCCGCAAGCGCTATCCGAGCGCGAAGGAGAAGCCCGTCCTCTGCCTCGACTGCGTGGGCAGCGGAGACGAGCTGCTGATCCTGCCGGGCAAGGGCGCCCGCTGGAACGGCGAGCTGCTCGACGCGATCAATTCGAGCTTTGAAAACTCCGAGCGCAAGACCTGCTACGACAAGGTGGACGGTCTCGTGCATTTCCCCGGCGACCAGCGCGCCTTCAAGCAGGGCGTCGCGGTCTGCGCGGTGCGCCGCGTCCCCGGCTTCGGGCGTTTCATCTGCCCGACGGGGAAGGATGACCGCATCGACGATGAAAACTTAGAGCTTCTCAGCCGCGGCCTCGTGAAATTAGCGGCGGCTTACCAAATCAAAAAGTGACAGGGAGAAATATACAATGGGTATTTATGAAGAGCTGCAGGCGCGCGGTCTGATCGCGCAGGTGACCGACGAGGAGCAGATCCGCGAGCTGGTCAACAACGGCAAGGCGACCTTCTACATCGGCTTCGACTGCACGGCGGACAGCCTGCACGTCGGCCACTTCATGGCGCTGTGCCTGATGAAGCGCCTGCAGATGGCGGGCAACAAGCCCATCGCCCTGATCGGCGACG
>CALDMA010000107.1 GCA_937915075.1 uncultured Oscillospiraceae bacterium | reverse complement strand
TCTACCTCCACTTCACGATGGCGGACAATCCGTCGCTGAGCGCGAGGGTGCGCGCCCGGTACGAGAGCATGTACAGCGGCATTTTCTACCGCCGCTTCGTGCTGGGTGAATGGACGGCGGCAGAGGGGCGCATCTATGATTTCTACGCGCCCGGGGAGTACGCGCAGGAGGCGCCCGTGGAGCCGTGGGAGAAGCTGCGCGTTTCCGTGGACTACGGGACGGTGAACCCGACGAGCATGGGGCTGTGGGCGCTCAAGGACGGCGTGTGGTACCGCGTGGACGAATACTACTACGATTCCCGCGCGGAGGGTCGGCAGAAAACGGACGAGGAATACGTCGACGCGCTCGAGGAGCTGACGCGGGGAAGAAGGATCGAGCGCGTGATCGTGGATCCGTCGGCGGCGAGCTTCATTGAGACGCTGCGGCGCAGGGGCGGCTTCCGCGTGCTGCGGGCGAACAACGCGGTGGCGGACGGACTGCGGGTGACGGCGGATCTTCTGAAGAAGCGGAGGCTCGTGATCTGCCGGAGCTGTAAGGATTGCCTGCGGGAGATGGAGAGCTACGAATGGGTGAACGACGGGAGCGGGCACGACGTGCCGCGCAAGGAGAACGATCACGCGATGGACGAGATGCGATACTTTGCGATGTCTGTGGCGGCGGGGCGCGGCGCGATGCCGACCGCGTGCGCGGTGACAAGAACAACGAACTGGAGAGGAGCGGCAGAACGGTGAAACGAAGGAAAAAGGAGCAGACGGGCGGCGCGGCCGCGGCGGTGCAGGTGCGCGAGAGGGGAGGGCATCCCTTTGCGGCGCTGCGGGGCTATATGCCGCTCGGCGGGGCGGACGCGGCGCTCTACCGCAGCGTCCGCGAGGCGGTGCCGATCGTGGACGCTGCGATCGGAAAGCTGGTAAGGCTCAGCGGCGGCTTCCGTGTGCTGTGTGAGGACGAGCGGGCGCAGGAGGAGCTGGGCGAATTCCTGCGCACGGTGAATGTGGGACACGCGCAGGTGGGCTTCAACGCCTTTCTGGACAAGTATCTGGACTCGCTGCTGACGAACGGACGCGCGGTGGGCGAGATCGTGCCGGACGCGGAGGGGCGCGAGATCGCGGCGGTGCTGTGCCACCGCGTGGAGCAGCTGGCCCTGCGCGAGGGCGAAACGGCGCTGGACGTGCGGTTCTGCGGCTACGACGCGGCGGGGAGGCTGCGCGAGCTGCCGCGGCAGGAGCTGGTGCTTTTCACGCCGCTGCTGCCGGAGTCGGAGAATCCCTACGGCGTGTCGCTGCTGCGCTCGATGCCCTTTATGGCGGAGCTGCTCTCGCGCATCTACTATGCGGTGGGGCAGAACTGGGAGCGCTGCGGCAACGTGCGCTTCGCGGTGGTCTACAAGCCGCAGGGCGAGGAGCCGGACGGCGCGCTGGCCCGCGAGCGGGCCGAGCTGCTGGCGCAGGAGTGGTCCGGCGCGATGCAGGAGACGCGCGGCGGGAGCGTGCGCGATTTTGTGAGCGTGGGCGACGTGAGCATCCGCGCCATCGGTGCGGACAACGTGATGCCGGACTGCGAGGTGCCGGTGCGGCAGATCCTCGAGCAGCTGGTCGCCAAGACCGGCCTGCCGCCGTTCCTGCTGGGGCTGAGCTGGTCGTCCACCGAGCGGATGAGCAGCCAGCAGGCGGATATGCTCACGAGCGAGATCACGGCGCTGCGGCGCACGCTCACGCCGATGGTGGAGCGCGTGTGCCGGCTGTGGCTGCGCCTGCACGGCTACGGCTGCCGCTTTGCCGTGGAGTGGGACGACATCAATCTGCAGGACCTTGTGGAGGAGGCCAAGGCGGAGCTGTACCGCGAGCAGGCGCGCAGGCTCCGGCTGGAAAATGACGAGAAGGAGGAAAAGGCTTGAGCGAGAAAGGAAAGGAAGCCGGCATTGCCGTGACGGCGGAGGAGCTGGCGCGCATCAACCGCTTTGCGAAGAAGGAGCTGCGCGCGGAGGAGGTCTACACCTTCGCGGTGAAGCTGTGCGACAACGAGGTGGACCGCGACTTTGAGCGCTTCGACCGCGCGGCGCTGGAGAAGCTCGCGGAGCTGTTCGTCGGCAGGACGGGCATCTTCGACCACAGCTGGTCGGCGGGCGGACAGACGGCGCGCATTTACCGCGCGGAGGTGATCGAGGAGGAGACGCGCACGACGGCAGGCGACAAATACTGCTGGTGCAAGGGCTGGGCCTATATGCTGCGCACGGAGAAAAACGCGGAGCTGATCGCGGAGATCGAGGGCGGCATCAAAAAGGAAGTGAGCGTCGGGTGCAGCGCGGCGAAGCGAAGCTGCTCGATCTGCGGGAAGGACGCGGGGCTTTGCGAGCACGAGCGCGGGAAATATTACGGCGGAAAGCTGTGCTACGCGGTGCTCAGCGACATCACGGACGCCTATGAGTGGAGCTTTGTGGCGGTGCCCGCGCAGAGAGCGGCGGGCGTGGTCAAGCGCTTCGGCCAGGACGAGGGCTCGCTTAAGGCGATGGTGCGCGCGTGCGGCAGCCGCGCGCAGGTCCGCGAGCTGGAGGAGCTGGAGAAGCTCTCCGCGCTGGGGAAAAGCTATCTCGGCGCGCTGCGCCGCGAGGTGAGGCGGCTGATGCTGGTAGCCGACGAGACGCTTGACGGCGCGGTGGCCGAGAGCGTGACCGAAAAGCTCGGCGAGCGCGAGCTGCTGGAGCTGAAGAAGGCGTTCGGCGCGCGGGCGGCGAAAAAGCTCGGCACGAACGTGCAGATCGTCAATCCGCGCGAGAAGCGCGAGGAAAACGAGCGCGACTTCTGCGTGTGAGCAGAGAGACCAAAAAAGCGGAACGCTTTTTGGAATAAATAACGAAGAAAAGAGGAGGAAATGAGATGAGCATTTCTTACGAGGGCATTGGCGCGTGGTGCGCGACCTTTGCGGCGGGCACGGGAGCCGAGGAGGGCAAGGTCGTCAAGGTATCCGCCAACGGCACGGTGAGCAAGTGCGCCGCGAACGACGGCTTCTGCGGCGTGGTGGCGGCGATGGGCCGCGACGGCAAGGCGTGCAGCGTGCAGCTCGGCGGCCTTGTGCGCGTACCGTACAGCGGCGAGACCGCGCCGGCGGTCGGCTGGAATACGCTCGCGGCGGACGGAAACGGCGGCGTGAGCGTTGTGACCAGCGGCGGGCACAGCTATCTTGCCGTCGAGGTCGATACGGTCGGCGCGACCATGACTATCATGCTTTAAGAGGAGGAGAAAAAATGACTTACGGCTATGAAAATCTGAAGCTCGAAAAGGGTATGTACGCCCAGAGCGGCAAGAGCTTTTCCAGAGTGCTCGAAAGCCTGGACCCGAGCGAAAACTACCGCGGCACGGCGATGGAGGGTCTGGACGCCTTCCAGCGTCAGCTCAAGCGCTTTGATATCCACGTCAAGGGCGCGGGCAGCGACATGGTGGAGAAGTTCTTCCACACGACCGACAGCGCAGTGCTGTTCCCCGAGTTTGTTTCGCGCGTGGTGCGTCAGGGCATGGAGAGCGACATCCTGCCCGAGATCACCGCGACCACGACCAACTTCGACGGCATGGATTACCGCACCATCGCGTCCGTGCCGACGGACGACGACAAGGCGCTGCGCCGCGTGGAGGAGGGTGCGGTCCTTCCGACGACCGCCATCCGCACGCAGGAAAATCTGGTGAAGCTCCACAAGCGCGGACGTATGCTCGTGGCGAGCTACGAGGCCATCCGTTTCCAGCGACTGGATCTGTTTTCCGTGACCCTGCGCCAGATCGGCGCGTACATCGCCCGTATGCATCTTGACGACGCGGTGCAGGTGCTGATGAACGGCGACGGCAACAACAACGCCGCCGACGCCTATGAGATCGGCAGCGGCAGCGGCAAGATCAGCGGCACGGCAGGCACGCTGACCTACAGCGCGCTGCTGGAGTTCTGGTCCAAGTTTGATCCCTACAGCATGAACACGATGCTGGTATCCAACGACGTGATGCTGCAGATGCTCAAGCTCTCGGAGTTCCAGAATCCGCTGACGGGTCTCAACTTCCAGGGCACCGGCACGCTCTCCACGCCGCTGGGCGCGAAGCTGCTGCGCACCTCCGCCGTCCCCGCGGGCAAGCTCATCGGCCTTGACAAGAACTATGCCCTTGAGCACATCTGCGGCAGCGAGGTGATGGTGGAGTACGACAAGCTCATCGACCGTCAGATCGAGCGTGCGGCGATCACGAGCATTTCGGGCTTTGCAAAGCCCTACCAGGAGGCATCCAAGGTGCTGACCGTTTAACGGCGGCAGGGAGCGAAAGGAGGGAGAGCGATGGACGAGGAGATCCTTGAGACGGCGAAGAGCATCTGCGCCTGCGGCGCGGAGGACGAGGCGCTGCTCAAACGGCTCTGCGCGGCAAGCGCGCAGGCGCTCGAACGCGAGCTGCGCGAGGGCGTTGCGCCGGAGGACTGCGAGGGCGCGTTCATCTGCGCGAGCGCATGGCTGGCGGCCGCCGCGCTGACGGACGCAAGGCTCGGCGGGGCGGAGGAGCTGTCCTCCCTCCGCGCGGGCGACGTGACGATCGAGGTCAGGGGCGGCGCGAACAGCGAGCGCGCCGCGGCGCTGCGCCGCAGCGCGCGGCAGCTGATGGCCCCGTATACGGAAGGAGGCGGCTTCTTCTTTTGCGCAGTGAAGGGATGAAAAGTATGATCGACCAGGCGTTCCGCCGCTATGGCGCGGCGGTGACGGTGGAGCATGGCGCGGAAACGGGCGAAACGCACGGCTTCGTGCAGCCCGTTACGGCGGTGAGCGGCGGCGAGCCGTTCTCCGTCGGGCCGCTGGGCGCGGCGGATCGGCGCTGTTGGCGCTATCTCGGCAGCGCGGAGGTGAGCGTGGCGCAGGGGGACCATATCCTCTGTGAGGGAAAGCGCTACCGTGTCCGCCGCGCGGAGAGCGTGAAGCTCGGCGCTCTGGTGACGCACTACTGGGCGGTGCTCGACCGCGAGGAGGAGACGGCATGACGGCGGCGGGACAGGTGCGATCGGAGATCGTGAGCCGACTGAAGGCCGCCGGTCTTGACGCGGCGGAGGCCTATGAGGACGAGCGCTTCCGCGAGAGGAGCGGGAGCGTGGTCGCCGTCGGCGCGAAGCAGACGGAGCTGGCGCACGCGGGGCTGATGAACTATCTCGGCGAGCGGTACGACGCGGAGAGCGGGCGGACGGTCGAGGTGTACGGCAGGAAGCTCAAAATGGCGGCGTCGCTGGATGTCTACGCGCCGCGCCGCAAGGGAGCGCGCGGCTGCGAGCAGACCGTGGAGACCGTGAGCGAGGCGCTGCTGGACGGCCTTGCCGACGGGCTGACGCTCGATGAGCTGAGCTGGGAGAAAACGGAGTGGGACGAGGAGTACGGTATGTTCGTGCGGCGGGGCACCGCGCGCTGTACGGCCTACTTCGTGGCGACGGCGGACGAGGAGAGCGCGGTGCTGACAGATTTTATTTTGAAAGGTGTGATGCAGTAGGTGGGCAACACGGTGGTACATGAGCACCCGGGCGTGTATTCGTCCTACGACGCCTCGAGCGTGATCAGCGGGAAAAAGACCGCGAGGATCCTCGGCGCGGCGGCGGTGAGCACGACAGGCACGGCCAATGAGGTGGTGACGCTGACCTCCTACGCCGAGGGTGTGAACGCCTTCGGTGAGGACGCGGAGGGCACGGTCGGCATGGCGGCGCTGCTCGCGGCGCTCTACCGCAACGGCGCGGCGGTGGTCAAGGCGGTGAAGGTGTCCGCGGCGACGCCGGCCGGCTATGAGGCGGCGTTCGCCGCGCTGGAGCAGGAGATGGTCGATGTGATCGTATGCGACAGCACGAGCGCGGACGTGCAGCTCAAGCTGCGCGCGAGCGTGGAAAAGGCGTCGGGCGCGCAGAGAGAGCGCATCGGCGTGGTTTCGGGCGGCGCGAGCGAGACGGTCGCAAAGCTCGTGGAGCACGCGGGCAAGCTCAACAGCGAGCGCATGGTGCTCACGGCGCCCGGCGATGTGTGCATGGCGGCGGCAGCCGCCGCGGTCATCGCGGGGGAGAGCGATCCGTCCGTGCCGGTGAACGGCGCGGTGCTTGCTGGCTTTTCGGGTCTGAGCGCGAGCTACGACGACACGCAGGTGGATACCCTGGTCACCGGCGGCGTGACGCCGCTGGAGTGTGTGAGCGGCGAGGTGAGCATCGTGCGCGGCATTACAACGCGCACGACCACCGGCGGGGCGGCGGACAAGACCTGGCGCGAGCTGACGACGGTGCGGATCGTGGACGACGTGATCCCCGCGCTGCGCGCGTCGCTGCGTGCGCGCTTCGTGCGCAGCAAGAACACCGCGCAGGTGCGCGCGGCGATCCGCTCGCAGGTGATGGTGGAGCTGGAAAACAAGCGCGCGCAGGAGATCATCGACAGCTTCGGCGAGGTGAGCGTGAAGGCATCGGAGGACGATCCGACGGTGTGCCTGGTGGAGTTCAGCTTTGCGGTGGCGCACGGGCTCAACCGCATTTACCTCAGCGCGCACATCACGGTGTAAGGAGGCGGAGAGATGGCAAATATGACGATCCCGACGAGCCGGGACATTTATCTGGAGCTCAACGGCAAAAAGCTGGCGGTGGTGCAGGGCTACAGCGCGAAGGCGTCGCGCACGAGCCGCGAGGTCGAGGCCTTCGGCGAGAGCGAGCCGGTGGCGACCGTGGGCGGGCAGACGCGCTATACGCTGGAGCTCAGCCGCCTGTACGCGACGGACGAGGCCATCGGCGACGGCGTGAGCTTCTATGAGCTTGACGACTTTTCCGTGGTGGTGTGCCGCCCGGGCAAGCGCATCATCTACAGCCATTGCCGCTGGAACAGCATCGAGGAGCTGGGCAAGCTCGGCGAGCCGGTGGCGGAAAAGGTGACGGTCAGCTCCTGTAAGCGTATGGAGACGGACGCCTGATGGGAGAGAATGCGGTTTTCGCGGCGCAGCAAAGGCGCGTGACCGAGCAGCTCGGTGCGGCAATGCTTGCGGCGGTCGGACTGATGGTGCGGCAGTATCTGGGAGCGCCCACGGGAGAGAACGAGGGGCAGGACTCCGCTGACGCGGCATGGGAGGACGGCGCGCAGGCGTTCCGTGCGGGCGAGACGGTGAACGAGAGCTTTGACATGGCGCGTTATCTGCGGCTCAGGCAGGGAGCATCGGCGGCGGAGCCGGAGGAGAGCGAGGGCCGCGCCGATGCGGAGGACCGTTCGCGGAGTATAAGGCGGACAGAAGAAAAGACGATATCCGTGCGCACGGCGGCGGGGGACGCCGATGCGCGGGGAAGCGGGGAACGGAGCGCATCCGCTGCCGCGCCGGAGAGCGGCGCGGGAAGGCATGACGCGGCGGAGGCCTTCGTTTCGGCGGAGGGCGGAGACGCCCTCCGCACCGCGCGAAGCGTGAGCGGAGAGATCGAGCGCGACGCGCGGCGCTATGACGGCGGATTCTATCTTTACTGAGAGGAGGCGGGGACGTGAGACTGACGCCCATGCGATACAAGGACTACATCTGGCCGAATAATCCCGAGAGCTACCGCATTTCGTTCCGCCGCGTGGTGGCGGAGCACAAGCTGCCGTTCGGCAGGAGCGTGACGCAGGACCTCGGGCAGGTCTGCCGCGTGCTCGAGGGCGAGGGGGAATTCGCCGGAGAGGGCGCGTATGAGGAATTCAAGCGGCTGGCGACGGTGTTTTACGGAGGAGGCGCGGGTGTGCTGGTGCATCCGGTGTGGATGACGACGCGCGCGTACTTCACCGAGCTGGAAGTCGTGCAGGAGCCGCTGCCGGACTATGTGCGCTACCGCTTCGCGTTCTGCGAGGCGGGAGGCGAGAGCGCAGCGCTGAAGGAAGTGAGCACTTCGGCGGCGGGCGGCAGCGCGGCGGGAACGGCGGGAGCGCGGTATCACACCGTGGTGCAGGGCGATACGCTTTGGGCCATCGCTGCGCGAAACGGTACGACGGTGCGTGCGCTGTGCGCGCTCAACCCGCAGATCGCGAACCCGAACCGGATCTATCCCGGAGAGCGGGTGAGGCTTTCATGACCGGCAGAGTGGAAACGGCCGGCGGCAAGGTATATGAGCTGCCGGCGCTGCTGGAATGGCGGCTGCGGCGCACCGGCGGCGTGCCGTGCGACAGCTTTCGGGTAAGGTGCCTTTACAGCGCTGAAATGGGGGAGGTGCTGAAGGCGGCCTGCCGCTTTACGGCAAGGGAGAACGGTGTGACGCGGTTTTGCGGCGTGATCGACGAGTGGAGCGCCGTGTGCGGCGCGGAGGGCACGACGCTGACGGTCGAGGGGCGAGGCATGGCCGCGCTGCTGCTCGACAATGAGGCCGAGGCGGCGACCTATCAGCGCGCGGCGCTCAGCGAGATATTGAAGGACCACGCGGCGGCGTGCGGCGTGACATGGGAACCGCGCGGCGAGGTGTACGGCACGGGTGAATACGCGGTGGCGAGCGGGTCGAGCCGGTGGAAAGCCATCGAGGGCTTTGCGCGGCGCTGCGGCCTGACGCCGTATTTCACGCGGGAGGGCGTGCTGTGTCTGCGCGGCGCGGCGGAAGGGAGCCGACTTGCGCTGAAGGAGCCGGAGGGCGTGATCGAAGCGTCGTACCGCGACAGACGGTACGGCGTGCTCTCCGAGGTGACGGCGGTAAACCGTGCGAAGAAGCTGCGACAAACGGTGCGGAACGAGGCGTTCCTCGCGCGGGGCGGGAGCTGCCGCCGCGTGGTGTATGTGCCCTTGCGGAGCGTGAATGAGCTGCGCTACACGGGGCGCTATCAGATCGAGAAGAGCGCGGAGGACGCGCGGGAGCTGACGGTCACGCTCGCGGGGAGCGTGGACGCCGAGCCGATGGACCGCGTGGAGCTGTCGCTTGCGCGGCTGGGTGTGCGGGGGACGTTCCGCGTGAGCGAGACGCTGCATACGCTCTCCGCGCGCGGCGAGACGACGGAGCTGACACTGTGGGAGGTATGAGAAAATGTGGGTAGCGGGCTGGCTCCGACGGACGGAGGAGCCGCAGGAGACAACGAATGCGGAGAGCGGTACCGTGACGGTCGGCGGGAGCGCGGCGGGCGTGCTCAGCCGGGGAGAGGAGCGCAACGTCCCGCTCGCGTCGCCGGGCGGGTATGCGTGGCGGCCGAAAAACGGCGAGCGCGTGCTGGTCATCAAGGGCGGCACGCTCGGCGAGGAACGGTATGTGGCCGGCTCGCTGGATGCCGCGCGGGAGCAGGACGATCTGGACGACGGCGAGGTGCGCATCTATGCGGAGGGCGGCGGCGCGAGCATCACGCTGCGGCGAAACGGCCATGTGGAGATCGAGGGAGATCTTTTTATCAACGGCGCAATGTATGTGCCGCCTGTAAGCTGAGGGGTGACGGGAATGGAGCTGAAGATCCGAAACGGAGACTATATCGCCGACGGCATCGGCGGGGAACGGCGCGCGGATGGAGCCGAGGCACTGCTTGAGCGCGCACTCTTCCGGCTGAGCGTGCGGAGAGGGAGCTTTCCCTTCCTGCCGGAGCTGGGGAGCGAGCTGTATCGGCTCGGGAACGAGAAGCCGTCGGCCCGGGTCGCAGCGGCGAAGCAGTACGCCGCAGACGCGCTGGCGGAGGAAACGGCGCTTACGGTCGAGGATGTGGAGCTGACGGAGCGCGGGGACGGGATCCTGGCCCTGCGCGTGCTGCTGACAGCGGACGGCGAAAGCGCCGCGCTGGAGGTGACGGTGAGAGGAGCGTGAGAGACGATGAAGGAATGGACGGAGATCTATGAACAGATGCGCGGCACGTTCGCGCAGAGAGCAGGCTTTGTGCCGAGTGAGGGCTGCGACAGCACGGTGCGCCTCTATGCGCTCGCGGCGGAGCTGCAGTCGCTGCTGATGCAGGCGGACTGGGTGCTCGACCAGAGCTTCCCGCAGACGGCGCAGGGAATGTATCTGGACTATCATGCCGAAACGCGCGGCATCACGCGCGGAGCGGCGGAAAAGGCGGCTGGTACGATCCGCTTCGCCGCGGCGGACAAGGTGACGGCGGCGTGCCCGATCGAAAAGGGCACGGTGTGCATGACGGCGGAGGGCGTGCGCTTTGAGACGACGGAGGACGCGGCCATTGCCGTGGGCAGCCAATGGGTTGACGTGTCCGCGCAGGCCGTGGAGGCGGGCGCGGGCGGCAATGTGATCGCGGGGACGGTC
>CALDMA010000106.1 GCA_937915075.1 uncultured Oscillospiraceae bacterium | reverse complement strand
ACGAGGCTGCAAAGCAGGTGCGCACGCTGCGCGAGGAGGGCTACCGAGAGATCGTGGTCACGGGCATCGAAATTTCGTCCTACGGCTCGGATTTCAAGGACGGGACCTCGCTCATCGACCTTCTGGAGCTCATCGCGCGCGAGGGCGGCGATATGCGCATCCGCCTCGGCTCGCTCGAGCCGCGCACCGTCACGCGGGAATTCTGCGAGCGGGCGAAAAAGCTCCCGACCCTCTGCCCGCACTTCCATCTCTCGATGCAGTCAGGCTGCGACGCGACGCTCAAGCGCATGAACCGCAAATACGACACCGCGCGCTATTATGAGTCCGTGGAGCTGCTGCGGGAGTATTTCGACGACCCCGCCGTTACCACCGACCTCATCACCGGCTTCCCCGAGGAGACGGAGGAGGAGTTCGGTCAGACGCTCGCCTTCATCGAAAAGTGCGGCTTCGCCGCCATGCACATCTTTCCCTATTCCATCCGTCCCGGCACGAGGGCCGCGGCGATGGCGCAGGTGGACATGAGCGTGCGCGAGGAGCGCGCGGCGCGCGCCGCCGCCGTCGCGGAGCGGATGCACCGGAGCTATCTTGCCCGCTGCGTGGGAAAGACCTTCCCCGTGCTCTTCGAGCAGGACAGAGGGGAGGGCAGCGTCGGTCATGCGCCGAACTATATGCCCGTCACGGTGGATGTGAAAGAGTTACATAACACCGTACAGAACGTGCGCATCACCGCCGTCGACGGTGACGGTCTGCGCGGGGAACCGGAGGAGACATGAAGAGCCACTTTTTTGCCTACATCGCGCGGATGCGCTACATCACACGCTGGGCGCTCATGCGCAACACCTTTTCCGAAAACGTGCAGGAGCATAGCCACATGGTCGCGGTGCTCGCGCACGCGCTCGCGGTGATCCGAAACCGCGTGTACGGCGGGCAGATCGACGCGGGACAGGTCGCCGCGGCCGCGCTCTACCATGACGCGAGCGAGATCATCACCGGCGATATGCCCACGCCCATCAAGTACTACGCGCCCGAGATCCGCGATGCCTACAAGAAGGTCGAGGCGGTCGCCTGCGGTCGGCTCCTTGCCATGCTGCCCGACGAGCTCAGACCCGACTACGACGACGTGCTCGACTGCGCGGACGGCGAGGTGCTCGAGCTGGTCAAGGCGGCGGACAAGCTCTCGGCCTATATCAAATGCGTCGAGGAGCTCAAGGCAGGCAACGCGGAGTTCCGCCGCGCCGCCGAGCAGACCCGCGCCGCGCTCGACGCAATGCATCTGCCGGAGCTGGATTACTTTATGGAGCGCTGCATGGAGAGCTTTTCCATGACGCTCGACGAGCTGGAATAACAGGGAGGAAGAGACCATGATCAAAATTCGGACGCTGTATATCGTTCTGCCGCTTACGATCCTGATGGCGGTGGGCTGCTACCTCAAGGGCTGGACGGCAGGCATTGCCCTGTGGGCGCTCCTTGCGCTCGTGTGCGTGGGGCGCATCCTGCGCGAGCGGAAGGCGAAGCGCGGCGCGGAGGACGCGCAGAAAAAGGAATAACGCGCCGTGCGCGAAAAAAGGGGAGAGCTTCCGCCGGAAGCTCTCCCCTTTTGCTGTCATTTTCGCCGCCTCAGTGCCGCGATTTGTGCGCTCCGCGGCTTGCATTTTGGAACAAAACCTTTATAATGATGACATTCTTTTGCATGGGGGAGGAAGGACTCATGGAACAGCGGAGGGCGCGCGGGATGCTTGCGGCCGCGGCCGTTATCTTCGGTACGCTTGCGCCGTTCGTGCGCGGCATTTCCGTTTCCTCGGGCGAGCTGGCGCTTTACCGCGCGGTGATGGCGGCACTGCTCGTCGGCGGCTATCTGCTCGTTAGTGGACAGAAGCTCGCGCTGCGCGCGAACCGGCGCGAGGCCGCGCTGCTGCTCCTCTCCGGCATGGCGATGGGCGTGAACTGGATCCTGCTCTTCGAGGCTTACCGCTACACCACCGTGTCCGTCGCGACGCTGAGCTACTATTTCGCGCCCGTGCTCGTCACCGTCGCCTGCCCGCTGCTCTTTCACGAAAGGCTGACGGGAAAGCAGATCGTCTGCTTCGTGATGTCCACGCTGGGGCTGGTGCTGGTCATCGGCGTCGGGGGACTCCGCGGCGGCGCGGATGTGCGGGGCGTGATCTTCGGTCTCGGCGCGGCGGCGTTCTACGCCGCGGTCATCCTGCTCAATAAGTTCATCCGAAGCGTCGCGGGCATCCAGCGGACCTTTTTGCAGTTTTTAGCCGCCATCGTCATTCTCGTTCCCTACGTCGCCGTGACCGGCGGCGTATCGCTGGGGACGCTCGATGCGCGCGGCTGGGTCTGCCTGCTCATTGTGGGCTTCTTCCACACGGGCGTGACCTATTGCCTGTACTTTTCCGCCCTGCGCGAGCTGCCGGGGCAGGAGGTCGCGCTGCTGAGCTATATGGACCCTCTCGTGGCGATCATTGTCTCGGTGACGGTGCTCGGTGAGCCGGTCACGGCGCCGCAGCTCGTCGGCGGCGCGCTGATCCTCGGCTTCACGCTCTGGAACGAGCTGCCGGAGAAAAGAAAATAGGGAAAAGGGAAGCGGCTTTCACAAAACCGCTTCCCTTTTTCAGTTCGCAAAGTGGATGGTGATGGGGCAGATCTCGGCCCTGGTCGCCACGCGCATATTCGGCCCGAAGAGGCCGACACCCGAGGTCACAATGCTGTGCATCTGCCCCACGCGGAGATAGCCGCAGGCATTCTCCCAAAATAGCCGGACGGTGAGGTTGCCGGGGAACATCTGCCCGTCATGCGTGTGGCCGCAGAGATCGACGTCCACACCCGCCTCGGCCAGCGCCTCCAGCTCGCGCGGTTGGTGGTCAAGGACCAGAATGGGCTTGTCCGCGTCCAGCCCCTCGACAAGCTCCGCGGGAGTTTTGCGCACCTCGACGCCGCGCCCCGGGCGCTGCGCGTCGGGGCGGCCGTAAAGATAAACCTCGCCGCCGAGCAGCACGGCTTCGTCGCGCAGGAGACGGATGTTCGCGGACGTGAGAAAGGCGTCCATCTCGGGACTGCTCTGCTTTTTCCCGTCGCTTCGGAAGGTGAAGCCCGCCAGGATGGGCTCCTCGATGTCGTGATTGCCGTAGACGGCGTAGACGCCGTACCTCGACCGGATGCCGCGCAGCACCGCGGCGATCTGCTCCGGCTCCTCCACGGCCTCCCAGGCGTTATCGAAAATGTCGCCCGCGATGACGACCACATCGGCGTCCTGCTCGTTCACGCGCGCGACCATGCGCTCCATCTGCGCAAGGCCCACGTTGTAGCCGAGGTGGAGATCGGCGAGCAGCACGACCTTTATGCTCTCCATGCTGCCGGCAGACTTGTTTACGGTGATCTCATAGGGCGTGACGCGCACGACGCGGGCGTTGATCACGCCGCCGACGGAGGTCACAAGAATGACTGCCGCGCACAGACAGCCCGCGATGCGGTGCATCCGCGCCGAGCGCAGGGAGCGGAGCTTCAGACCGTGGACGAGCAGCAGCCGCAGACCGTCCGCGAGCAGGACCGCCAGCAGCAGATAGAGCAGTACGCCGAGCCAGTAATTCCCGATGAGCATAAGCGCGCGCTTCAGCCGTCCGGCAGGCAGCGGAAAGGCCAGAACAAAGGAGAGCGCAAAGAAGGCGTACAGCGCGGCCGACACGGCCCAGTGCTTCCGTTTGCGAAACCACGGGAACCACGCCCGCACCCAGCCCATGATACGGCGGAACAGATAGAGGTTGAAAAGCAGGTAAAACGGCGCGAGGAGAAAGGCAAGCATGGCGCGGACAGTACTCCTTTCCGAAAAGGGAGACGCCCTTTGTTTTCGGCGCTATTCTACTCCCTTTGCGCCCTTGGCGCAAGAGAAAAGATGCGACGCGAAGCATACATTTTTTTGGACAAAAGTGATATTGACAACCCTTTCCCGCAAATTTATAATCACAATCTCGTATGAAAGACATCAAAATACACCGTGGTAAAAGGTGAGGCTTATGAATCAGTCGTCGTTTTCACTTCGTTCGTTCTTTCAGCCCGTGGATCTCACGCAGGGAACGTGCTGGAAGACGCTGCTCGTGTTCGCGTTTCCCATCATCGTTTCCTACCTGCTCCAGCAGGTCTATTCCATCAGCGACGCTGCCATCGTCGGCCAGACGCTGACGGCCAGCGAGGTCGCCGGTGTGAACGACACCACCTCGCTCGCGATGATCTTCCTGCAGTTCGCCTTCGGCGCGAGCGCGGGCTTCTGCACCGTGACGTCGTGCTTTGTCGGCGCGCGCGACAGCGCGGGCGTCCGCCGCTCCATGGCGACGCAGATCGTCCTTTCCGCGGCGCTGACCGCCGTGCTCACGGCGCTGGCGCTGGCGTTGCTCGACCCCATGCTCGCATGGATCAACGTCACGCCCGCAAGCGGGGAGGTCTACCGCGCGGCCTATACCTACTGCGCCATCCTCTTCGGCGGCATCGGCGCGCAGCTCTTCTATAACTTTATCTGCTCATTCCTGCGCAGCATGGGCGACAGCGCCACGCCGCTCGCGTTCCTGCTCTTCTCGACGATCCTCAACGTGGGGCTGGACCTGCTCTTCATCCTCTCGTTCCACTGGGGCGTCGCGGGCGCGGCCATCGCCACCGTCGCGGCGCAGCTCATCAGCACGCTCGGCTGCTTTCTCTACGCCTTTTTGAAGTACCCCGAGCTGCGATTGCACCGCGAGGACTGGCACATCACAAAGCGCGACGTTACGCGCCATCTCATTCAGGGCATCCCGCTCGGCTTGCAGTTCTCCGTCCTTGCCATCGGCATCATCGTGATGCAGAGCGTTATCGTGCAGTTTGATACGCTTGGCGGCGAGATGGTCTCCAACGCGGCGCAGAACGGCTTCGGCGCGGCGAACAAGCTCAACAACCTCCTTATGACGCCGCTCAACGGCCTCGGCGCGGCAATGACCAGCTTCACCGCGCAGAATCTCGGCGCGGGCGACCACGCGCGCATCAGGAAGGGGACGGTGCAGGCGCTCATCATCGTCTGGACGATGTGTCTCATCTCCATCGCGGCAGGTCTGCTGCTCTCGCGCGGCGGCGGGTATCTCTATATTTTCCTCTCGCCCGATAAGGTCACGGCGGAGACGGTGCGCTACGGCAACACCTATCTCTATGTCGACCTGTCGCTCTACCTCTTCCTCGGCTTCATCTTCGTCGTGCGCAACTGCGTGCAGGGCATCGGCAAGCCGCAGTTCGTGCTCGGCGCGGGTGCGGCCGAGCTGGTCGCGCGCGTGAGCGTGTGCCTGCTGCTGCCGCCGCTGATCGCGGGCGGTGCGGTCAATTCCGACGCGCCGCGCGCGGCGGTTTATGCCCTCTGCTTTGCCGATCCCTTTGCATGGATGGCGGCGGACGCCGTGCTGCTCGTGCCCTTCCTGCACAATATCATGAAAATGGACTACCGTTACCTGAAAGGAACGGTGTAGGGCGAAGCAAAAAGTTTTTGCCGCTTTTTTGAAAAAACTTGAAAATAAGGCTTGCAATTTGCGCCGGGATGTGCTATCTTATTTAGGCTGAGTTCAGCAAAACAGCATATCCGGGTGTGGCGAAGTTTGGTATCGCGCTTGAATGGGGTTCAAGAGGCCGCTGGTTCGATTCCAGTCACTCGGACCATAAAGACATGACGGTATAGATGCGTCTGGCAAAAAGCCAGGCGCATCTATACCGTTTCTGGGCTTTTCTCGGCTCAGATTTTTTCTTTGAAACAAAAGATTTTTATAGGCGTTTCAGAGCAACTGGTGAGACTCGAACAGCAGATTTCCTTTTTTCCTCTCAGTTGTCCTCCGTCAGCGCCCTTTTTGCGGGAGTATTGCTTCCCCAAAAGGACATCACCACAGAAAAAAGAATCACAAATATTGGGGCGTCGTTTTGTTGGCCTTGACCGGCCAAGAAATCGGCGCCCTTTTTCATTTTCAAAAAGGGCGCTGGCGAATAGCGTCCACATCCGCAGGCTGGAGGGGCTTCTCTCCAGCCTATTTTTCAACAAGGAGGATCACCACATGAATGATCGCAACATGGAACAGCAGCTCCGCTACCTCAAGGAAGTATGCATTCCCCTGTACCGTGCAGGCTTTGAAACCCAACCTTTGGACGAGTCTCAACTGCCTGTCCATTGGAATGGTGTACCTCTCTGCCGTATTACCGGCAAGGGCAGCGTATTCTATCGGCGGGAAGATGTGGATACACCACTGGCAGAGGATG
>CALDMA010000105.1 GCA_937915075.1 uncultured Oscillospiraceae bacterium | reverse complement strand
GGTAGCTTCTTAAAAAATTCATAAGGTGTCACACCATCTGCACCTGTGGCAAAGGTTCCCCGCTGTAATGCTATGATTTGAAACCCGCACATTGGGAATTTTTTTATTAGTCCTGCGTAGTCAGGAGCAAGGATTGACTTTTTAGAACGAAGATCAGCTGTTACGAAGTCATACAGCTCAACACGTGTAATAGTGAACTGAGGGACACGGTAATGCCTATCGGGCACAGTTCCATCACATTTCACTGTGATCCGCCTGTAAACAAGTACACATTCTGTCGGTGAATCTGTTATCACGAGTTCATCAGAGGATAGCTGTAATGACTGGATTAAACTCTCAATGTAGTCATGTGCCAACTTAAACCCTTCATCATTAACGCAGACCTCAAAATGTACATCGCTATTAACATATTTCCAAAAGTAGACACTATCTGTATCAGCTCCATCAAATGCAAGAGTACAACCACATTTCTTACATACTGCTTGTTTATTTATAACAAGCCTTAGATCATGCTCTGATGTCACCTCTCTGCACTTGGGGCACACTGCATAAGGCCCACCAAGTATCGTCTTACTCAGCCCCATTGAGTACAGTTCCTCAAGGCTACCTGTACCACCACAAAGATAGTAGGGTAAACATTTCTCATTTAACTGTCTCAGGATTTTTGTGAATGTAGAGAATGAATTTTGAATTACTTTCCTGAGCATTATATTTTTACAATTTTCACCTGCCCTACTGAGAAGAGGAGTTATTTCCTTATTATTAGTATGTATGTCTTCACGCATATTTGTATTTTTCATAGAGTATCCTCCGGTATTCGAGTGTAGGTAATTTTCTTTAAGTGCTTGCGTTTTTCTTTACTATTGTCTGCTTTCATTATCAATGCATCTTTCGTCAGTGCCCTATCCGGCCTGCTTATGTTGGGGAATGCGACAAACAAGGTTAGGCAGAAAGCAGGTAATGCATTGCGGCGAAGTCCACATTCTCGCTGTAAGATTTCATGCCATAGAAACACGCCAGCCATTCCGCATGATGCGCAGGCAGCGCGGACGCCCACGCATCGGTAAGCATCTGCATTGCAGAATCTCTCTCAGCCGGTGACGGCAGCGAAATGACTGCTTCCATATACTCGATTGCCTCCTGCTCGGAAGCCCCCGCAAAGAGCGCGTCTATCCGCAGCTTCTCCGGTGTCACTGTAAAAGGCGAGTTGGAACATTTGGAACGCAGAAACTGCGGCAGCGTAAGCCCACACGCAGCACTTGACCATTTTCCACGCTGCATACCAATGACAGTAAGGGGCGCATCCATACCGATCCCGCGCATATATTCGCTGTGAATAAGCTCCGCATAATCAGGTGCAAGGACAGATACGGAAGAACAAAGATCCTTCTTGATGAAGTCCATCAGCTCCCAATGCGGCACAGGTTGCTGGGCAGTGCGGTAACGCCGGTTCGGTACAGTCCCATCACACCGCACGGTGATCCGTCCGTAAACGAGCTTCTGCTCCACCGGAGACTCTGTGATCACGATGTCAGACGGGGAGAATAGCATCGGTACGGCTAAACTGCCAATGTTGCCGCGTATCCAGTTGAACCCCTCCTCGCTGACGCAGATTTCAAAGTGTACATCGCTGCGCCCCGGATGCCAGAAGTACACATCATCAGGCGCAAAGCCGTCTATCTCACACACTGCTCCGCACTTTTTGCAGCGTACTGTCTCACCGCACAGATGCTCCATTATCCCATCGTACTTGATCCTGTGGCATCTGCTGCAAGCCAGATAAGGCTCACCGAACAGGACCTTGTTAAACTGCAAGGCGTGTAATGCCGTTAGTGCCCCTGTTCCTCCGCAGAGGTAGTAGGGCAGATGCAGTTCATTTAGCTGTGTCAGAAGCTTTACAAATGTTGAGAAAGAAATCTGAAGAAGTTTTCTGAGCAACAGATTTATTTGATCACATCCTTCCCCATCAAAGGGGAGTAGTGATGTGTAGTTACCGAAATGACCCTCGTCATGCCCATTCGTTTTTTTCATACTGCACCTCCGTTGTTGTGTATGTCCGTGCTTCCGCAATGACTGTCTGCGCCGACCGCGCTAATGTATGTTTACTTCCATTGAAGCAGGCGCGCACTAATTTCCTGCCCTTTGTTTTCGATGATAAGAGGACTTCCCGCCTATAGTGTCGTTCCATACCTCCCCAATTTGTCGAATCACCACCGCCTATTGTTCGTAAAATATATCACTCTGAATTTGGAACATTTGGAACGCTGTGTTCTTTTTTATACCGATCCCGCATCCTGTAATACGTCCCCGCACCGATATTCATCTGCCTGCAAGCTGCGGAAATACTCAACTCATTTGCATCTATCTTGACCTGCAATTCCTCAAAAAGCTCTGTGTGACGCTCCCTCTGCGGGGCGCTCTTGACCTTACGCCAATAACGGTAGTAGGTCGTCTTCCCAATGCTCATTTTCCGGCAGACCTCCGCTACGGTCATCTGCCGTCTCTCCACAAGGTCAAAGCACCGGTGCAGCTCCTCCATAAACCGCGACAGCCGCGCCGCATCGCCGGTGTCCCGACCTGTCAACATCGCAAGGTCGGAAAGAACCGCCTGCCAATGACCTGCCGCCGTGTCAATCTTAGGAGACTTGCAGAGCAAAGTCGCCTGCCGTTGATAGAGGGCAAGTGCCATCTCCGTGAACGCACTGGCTGTGCCGCCCAGTTCACCGCCCATCTCCACGGTTACACTGTCGCCCGCTCTCACATACGCAAGCAGCTCCCGCAGGACGCTGCCGCTCCCATCGACCTCCGTGTAGACCCTGTCAAAGCCCTCCGGCACTGTGCACTTTCCTCCGCGCCTGTAATATAGCCTCATGCTGCATCACCTCTGCACAGACTGTACCGCACGGTCACACCAAAGGCAATGCATCGCTTTCGTTGATGTCGCCGCCCCTTCCGAGTGCCGCTTCCGCGTGCCATTCAGAGTGCCATTCCGAGTACCGGCGGCACACGGAATCTGTCCGTGACGCAGTTTTTCTCAACCTGCCCCGCAAAAGATGCAAAAAATCCGGTATTGCTCCAAACGGAACAATACCGGATTTTTGTTTGTTTTCAGCCAATGATGCCCGCAAAGGCAGTCGCATCAAAGGTTTGCAAATTTCAAGCCGCTTTGTGAACGCTCCAAAGATCGCTCACATTTCCTTTATCGCGGCCTGTGCGGCGGCGAGGCGGGCGATGGGCACACGGAACGGGCTGCAGGAAACGTAGTCCAGACCGACCTTGTGGCAGAACTCGACGGAAGCGGGATCGCCGCCGTGCTCGCCGCAGATGCCGAGGTGAATGTCGGGATTGGACTCACGGCCCATGGCCGCGGCCATCTTCACGAGCTTGCCCACGCCGACCTGATCGAGCTTGGCGAACGGGTCGTTCTCGTAGATCTTCTTGTCGTAGTACGCACCGAGGAACTTGCCGGCGTCGTCGCGGCTGAAGCCGAAGGTCATCTGGGTCAGGTCGTTGGTGCCGAAGGAGAAGAAGTCCGCTTCCTTGGCGATCTCGTCCGCGGTCAGAGCGGCGCGCGGGATCTCGATCATGGTGCCGACCTTATACTTCATGTCGGACTTGACGGAGGAGATGATCTCATCCGCGGTCTTGACGACGACATCCTTGACGTACTTGAGCTCCTTGACCTCGCCGACGAGCGGGATCATGATCTCGGGCACGATGTGCCAGTCGGGATGCGCGGCGTTGACGTTCAGCGCAGCCTTGATGACCGCACGGGTCTGCATCGCGGCGATCTCCGGGAAGGTGACGGCCAGGCGGCAGCCGCGGTGGCCCATCATCGGGTTGAACTCATGCAGGGAGGCGATGATGTTCTTGATCTCGGCAACGCTCTTGCCCATATCCTTAGCGAGCAGCTCGATATCGGCCTCCTCGGTGGGAACGAACTCGTGCAGCGGGGGATCGAGGAAGCGAACGGTCATCGGACGGCCCTCGAGCGCGATATACATGGCCTCGAAGTCGCCCTGCTGCATCGGCTCGAGCTTGGCGAGCGCCTTCTCACGCTGCTCGAGCGTGTCGGCGCAGATCATCTCGCGGATGGCGGGGATACGGTCAGCCTCGAAGAACATGTGCTCGGTGCGGCAGAGACCGATGCCCTCGGCGCCGAACTTGACCGCCTGCGCGGTATCGTGCGGGTTGTCGGCGTTGGTGCGGACGCCCAGACGGCGATACTTGTCCGCCCAGCCCATGACGCGGCCGAACTCGCCGCCGATGGAGGCGTCGACCGTGGGGACCGCGCCGTCGTAGATGTTGCCGGTGGAGCCGTCGATGGAGAGCCAGTCGCCCTCGTGGTAGACCTTGCCGGCGAGCTCGAACTGCTTGTTCTCCTCGTCCATCTTGATGTCGCCGCAGCCGGAGACGCAGCACTTGCCCATGCCGCGCGCCACGACGGCCGCGTGGGAGGTCATGCCGCCGCGGACGGTCAGGATGCCCTGAGAGGCCTTCATGCCCTCAATGTCCTCGGGAGAGGTCTCGAGACGGACGAGCACGACCTTCTCGCCGCGCTCCTTCCACGCCTTGGCGTCCTCGGCGGAGAAGACGATCTTGCCGCAGGCCGCGCCGGGAGAGGCGGGCAGCGCCTTGCCGATAACGGGGGTCTTCTTGAGCACCTCAGTATCGAACTGGGGATGGAGCAGAGTGTCGAGAGAGCGGGGTTCGATCATGGCGACGGCCTTCTTCTCGTCGATCATGCCCTCGTCCACGAGGTCGCAGGCGATCTTGAGGGCGGCGGCGGGGGTGCGCTTGCCGTTACGGGTCTGGAGCATATAGAGCTTGCCGTGCTCGACGGTGAACTCCATATCCTGCATATCGCGGTAATGGTCCTCGAGGATCTTGCAGACGTCCTCGAACTGCTTGAACGCCTCGGGGAACTTCTCCTCCATCTGGGAGATGGGCATCGGGGTGCGGACGCCGGCGACGACGTCCTCGCCCTGGGCGTTGGTCAGGAACTCGCCCATGAGCTTCTTCTCGCCGGTGGCGGGGTTACGGGTGAAGGCAACGCCGGTGCCGCAGTCGTCGCCCATGTTGCCGAACGCCATGGACTGGACGTTGACGGCGGTGCCCCAGGAGTAGGGGATATCATTGTCGCGGCGATAAACGTTCGCGCGGGGATTGTCCCAAGAGCGGAAGACGGCCTTGATGGCGCCCATGAGCTGCTCCTTCGGGTCGGTGGGGAAATCCTCGCCGATCTTGGCCTTGTACTCGGCCTTGAACTGGCCCGCGAGCTCCTTGAGGTCCTCGGCGGTCAGCTCGACGTCGAGGGTGACGCCCTTCTTTTCCTTCATCTGGTCGATGAGCTGCTCGAAATACTTCTTGCCGACCTCCATAACAACGTCGGAATACATCTGGATGAAACGGCGGTAGCAGTCCCAGGCCCAGCGGGGATTGTTGGACTTCTCGGCGATGACGTTCACGACGTCCTCATTGAGGCCGAGGTTCAGGATGGTATCCATCATGCCGGGCATGGACGCACGCGCGCCGGAGCGGACGGAAACGAGCAGAGGATTGTGGAGGTCGCCGAACTTCTTGCCGGTGATCTTCTCCATCTTCTCGATGTA
>CALDMA010000104.1 GCA_937915075.1 uncultured Oscillospiraceae bacterium | reverse complement strand
GAGAGTCAGGGCGAGTATGTGGAGACCCTGCCCGCAACGCCGGCGCTCAGTCTCTACCACCATGGGGCCTATGAGGACCTGCCCGCCGCGGAGGAAACGCTTCTTGCCTGCGCGCGTGAGCATGGGCTCACGCCCAGGGGGACGCTTCGGCGCATTTATCTCGAGGGGCCGCCGCAGCACAAGGACCCTGCGAGGTTCGTCACGCAGGTCGCCCTGCCGCTCGAGGAGGATGAGTAACCGGATCGCCTCCGCGCCGCTTTTTGACGTCAAAACATTTGACTTGCTCTTGACAAGCCGCCGCGATGATGTCATAATATTTCTCATGAAATGACATCATAATGTCAAACCCCGTCGAATTTTGGGGTCTGACCGCACCAAAGGGGGAATTTCCGTGGAAGAAGCCAAGGTCAAGCTGCTCGTCTACGCCACGCCGGACGAGCGGCGGCGCATCAAGCTGGCCGCGACGAAGCTCGGCATGAGCATGACGCAGTTCATGCTCGACACCATCATGGAGCAGGTCGCAAGCGTCGAGGAGCTGGAAAAGAAGGGGGCGGAGAAGTGAAGACCATCGCCATTATGAACCAGAAGGGCGGCACGGGCAAAACGACCTCCGCCATCAACCTCGCCGGCGAGCTGGTCCGGCGCGGCAAAAAGGTCCTCATCATGGACATGGACACGCAGGGCAACGCCACGAGCAACCTCGAGCTGACCGACGTCCCCGCCACCACGCTCGCGGACATCATCTGCGATAAGGACCGCCGCATCCCCGACGCCATCTGCCATACGAGCGTCGAACACCTCGACGTCATCCGCGGCGGCGCGCTGCTCGCCCCCGCGCTCACCGCCATGCAGGAGCTGCCCTTCGGCCGCGACATGACGCTCCGCCGCCTGCTCCCGCAGATCCCGCAGGACTACGACTTCGTGTTCTTCGACTGCTCGCCCTCGCTCGAGAGCCTGTTCAACATCAACGTCCTCGTCGCCGTGCAGTACATCCTCATCCCCATCAAGGTCGATAAGAACTCCATCGAGGGCTACAACGTCATGCTCGAGACCGTGCAGAACGTGCGCGAGCTGGTCAATCCGGACATCCGCGTCCTCGGCATCTTCATGACCGCCGTCGAGTCCGGCTCGACGCTCGATAAGGAGATGATCGCCTCCTTCCCGCAGATGCTGCCGGAGCTGGCGTTCCATAGCTACATCCGCAAGAACATCGACGTGAAGAAGGCGCCGCTGGCGCTCCAGCCGCTGTGCTTCTTCTCCCCCCGCTGCGCCGCGACGGCGGACTACGCCGCGCTGTGCGACGAAATGCTGGAACGAATGGAGGGCTGAGCATGGCGAGCAAGAAATCCCCGTCCATCTTCGGGACGCTGCAAAAGACCACCGAGGCCGCCAGCGCCGTCAACGGCGAGTTTGTCCGTCAGCTGCGCGTCGCGGACCTCGAGGACAACCCCATGAACCGCTTCTCGATGGCCGAGGACGAGCAGTTCCTCTCCACCGTCGAGAGCGTGAAAAAGGACGGCTTTTTGGAGGACATCATCGTCACCCCCGCCGAGGCCGAGGGCAAATACCGCATCGTCAGCGGACACCGCCGCGTCGCCGCCGCGCGAAAGCTCGGCAAGACGACCGTTCCGTGCAAGGTGCGCCATTATGAGGACTCCCTCGCCGAGCTGCGCGCGCTCATGGGCGCGAACCTGCACCGGCGCAATCTCTCGCCGTTTGACATGGCGCGCCAGCTCGAAACGCTGCGCGAGGTGCTCAGGAGCGAGGATAAGCTCCCCGCGAACGTCAAGGAGCAGTCCGCCCTCATGGCCGAGCAGACCGACCTCTCCCGCGCGACGGTCGAGCGGTACTTAGACCTCCTGAACCTCGACGAAACGCTCACCGCGTGGGCGGAGGGCGGCAAAATGACCATGACCGACGCCTACGAGCTGGCCCGCAGGAGCAATTCGCACCTCTACCCCGCCGTCGAGGAATTCGTCGCCAAGGCGGGCGAGACGGACGACTTCCCCGCCCTCGTGCATCGCGCCATCGCCTACGCGAAGGCCGCCGAGCTGCCTCCCGCGCCGCCCAAGGCCGCGCCGAACGCGCTGCGCAGCGTCGATTCCTTCGGCCGCGCCATCCGCCGCTCGACCGCGCAGCTGCGCACCCTGAAGCTCGAGGACGCGGACAAGGCGACCGCCAAGCGCAAGCTGGATACCTGCCTTGCGAACCTCGACGAGCTCAAGCGCACGGTGGAAGCCCTCAAAAACAGCCTCGACTGACCCCATTCGCACAAAAAAAGCTGCAAGCACCGCTTGCAGCTTTTTTTCTATCCCTTTCCTCATATTTCCGCGCACATGCCCCACGCGAGCTCCAGCGCGCCCCCGTGCAGCGCCTCCGCGCGGTCGAGCGTCAGCGCCGCGCAGGGTACCGCCGTCACGGTCAGGTGCGCGCCCTTCTGCCGCGCGATGGCGTCGCGGAGCGCCGCCATGCCGTCCTTCTCCGGCAGCCGGCCCTCTTTCACCGCCGCCAGCTCGACCGCGTAGGCGGCAAAGTCCTCCGTCACCTCGCCCCGATCCGCGCCGCCGAGCGTGAAGGCCGTCACATCGGCGACCCCCTCCCGATCGAGCAGAATGGCGCTCACACGCGCGTAGCTGACGAGGCAGGAAGTGTGAGTGCCCCCTCGCGGCAAAACGCCGTGAAGGCCCCTTTAAATGCGTTTACGACCCCTTCGAGGCTCGCGCCCTCGCTCAGAACGACGCTCGCGGCGATATTCAGCGGCTTTTCGACCGCCGCGAACACCTTCGCGTCCGCGCCGATGGGCCGCTTTTCGTCCACGACGCTCTGCGCCGCCGCGACCGCCGCCGTACTTGCGGCTCTGCCGTCCTGCCCGACCGCGACGATGTCCACCGTCCCCGCGCCGCGCGCGAGGGGCAGCACGCGCACGCGCAAAATCTCCTCCACCGTGCCGCACCACGCGGCGTAATCGTCGGCGTTGCCGCTCGCGCCCTGCCGCTTGAGGCTCTCGAGCGCGCGGGAGCGCAGCGCTTCGTCGTCCTCGCCCGCGCGGCGCTCCACGCCGCGGTCGGCGCAGACCCTTGTGAGCCACTCGCCCGCCGCGCTCGCCACGAACGCGCGCTCCTCCAGGCCGTCGATCTCCGTGCTCCACAGCTCCGCGCAGCCGTCCGCGCTGGCGCGCAGGAGGTCGCCCGCGAAGCTGCCCTCGACCGTGCTGCCCGCACCCGTGTAGGCCGCCGCCATCGCGGCGAAAATTTCGTCCCTCGTCATGCCGTTTCCGCCTCCGTTTCAAAGGAATTGTACACCGTTTTCACGGTCAAGCGCACCGTCACGCCGTCCGCGCGGTGCTCGAACGAGAAGCCCTCCGCGCCCGTGATGTACGGGCAGACGAGCAGCGTCTCGGTGATGGTGCGCTGAAGCAGGCTCTCGCGGATGCCCGCGTCGCCGCTGCGCCCGAGCAGCGCGGCAAGCTCGTTGCCGTAGTCCGCGCTGTGCGCGGACTACCTCCAGCGCGCGCACCTCGCGTCCAGCGCGAGGCGCACCCACACCTTCACGGCCTCGTCTCCCTCGACCGTGTACGGCTCGCCATCGCGCAGCGCCAGCGCGCCGCTCTCCCAGTCCACCGCCCACTCCCGGAAAAGCGGGAGCGGGCTTTCGTTTGTCTCGGGGGCCGTCCCCCAATCGGGAAAAATCATCCTCTCTCCTCCCCTACTCCACAAAAAACAGCAGCAAGAAGCCCTCCTCGCAGGGCAGGAGCGCCAGCGTCCGCCCCACGTCCTCCGTGCGCAGGCTCATGCCCGCCGGACGGAACAGCCCCTCGCTCACCTCGCACCCGCCGACGCGCACCGTCAGCGGCGAGACGCCCGCGAGCGTCCCGAACAGCGCGCCGCCCCCGTCGAGGCTCTTCTCGGGCTTTAGCAGCGCCCAGAGCTCGCCGTATACGTTCATGCGTCTCCCTCCCACGTCAGCTCGGTGGTGAACAGCCCGCGCTCCCAGCGGTGCTTCACCGCCGTGAGCGGATACGCGCCGTCCAGTCCGAACTCCTTCCGGTGCAGCTCCACGAGCGCGCCGCAGCGGTACTTCAGGTCGCCGCGCACCGTCAGCTCGCCGCGCAGCGTTCGCCCGCGCAGCCCCGCAGCCGCCTGCGCCGCCGCGTCCCCGCTTTTGCCCAGCACCCGCTGGCGCAGCCCGAAGCGGGCGATGTCCTCGGCGATGAGAAAGCGCTCCCGCCCCGCCGCCGTGACGGTCAGCGCGCCGTTCTGAATGGAAATTTCGCGCTCCTCTCCGACCGCCTGTCGAAGAATGTCGAACGCGCGCACGCCCGCGCCCGCCACCAGCCGCTTCCAGCCCGCGGGGACCTCCAGCGTCCCCACGGGAAGGCTCAGGCGCATCGCCACGGCGCGGCAGATGCCCTCCGGCGAACCGGCAAACACACCGGACAGCTCGTTCGCCGTCAGATACAGCCCTCTATCGCACGCGACGAGCGTCACTGTTTCGACATTTCTCGACACCGCCTGCACCGCGCCGAGGAACACCTCCTCCCCCGCGTCGTCCAGCAGCCGCACCGCGTCGCCGAGGGCAAGGTTCTCCTTCGGAAAATAGCGGTCGGCCGCCGCCGTCAGCAGCACCGCCGTGAGCGTCGCCGCCGCGTCGCCGCGGCTCTTTTCCAGCGTCACGCTCCGCGCCGCCGCGTTGAGCAATATCCCGTTTGCATACAGCTTCACAGCACCAGCACCTTTCCGACCGGCAGCTTCCGCGGCTCGGTCACGCCGTTTTTCTTTGCGATCTCGCGCCAGCGTGTCCCGTCGCCGTACAGCTCGCAGGCGATGGCCCAGAGCGTGTCCCCGCGCTTGACCGTCCGCGTTTTCGGCAGCACCCGCTCGTCCGCGCGCGCCGTTTTCCCCGCGCTCCGCGCCGCGCCGCCGGTCTGCGCGTTCCGGTCGGACGCGAATTTATACTCGCGCAGCGTCAGCGTCAGCGTGATGTCGCCGTCGCCCTCGCGCAGCGTCTCGGTCACGTCCTCGATGAGGAATGCGTCGTTGATGTCGCTGCCGGAAACGATCAGGCGAACGGGGTCGCCGCTGTCCTGCCAAGCCTTCAAAAGCGAGAGCACCTCCGCGCCGTCCGTGCCGTCGTAGAACGGCGAGCGCTCCTCCGGCAGGAACGTCGTGAACGTCACCTCACGCAGCCCGCGCCCGCCCCAGAGGTTCACCGTTCCGCCCATCGCCAGCGTCTCCACGCGATTGCAGTTGGGGCGCGAAACGCGCAGCCGTTCGGGGTTGACTGTAAAGGTAAACTGCTGTTCACCGTTGTTGTGCCAAATCAAAATGGTCCGACTTTTCACCAAAATCCCCCCTATCGCACCCACGCCGCGCGGCGCAGACCGTCCAGCAGCTCCCGCGCGACCCGCTCGGCGAGTTCCGACGTGGTTTCGTGCAGCGTTTCCGCGTGTTCCGACTTACTTTCGTGCAGCGCTCCCCCGCTTTTTGCGTCGTGTTCCGACTTGGTTTCGTGCAGGCTTTCCCCGCTCCGCCCGTCGATTTCCGACTTACTTTCGTGCAGGCCGCGTTCCTTTTCCTTGTTCGGCGCGGCGTTTTTCGATAA
>CALDMA010000103.1 GCA_937915075.1 uncultured Oscillospiraceae bacterium | reverse complement strand
ATGGCCGTGGATGGCAGCATCAGATCCGAGGGATCACCTCTTAGATGCAGGATAAGGAAGACAACGAAGGTCACTCCAATGAGTACGATCACCGCTTGGAGGCACCGGTTCAAAATATAATGTTTCACAGCTTATGCTCCTCCCGATACACCGTGGGAGCCGGGAGCAAAGAAGCTCCCGGCTTATCTGTTGCAAGGGATCTGTGCGGTCAGGGAATCACTTGGCAGGTGTGATCTCAAAGGCAAGGATCGCTTCGTCCAGACGCGGCGTCCAACTGATTTCGTCGGAAATGCCGTAGATTCCATAGAGCTGATAGAGACTTGCAACGGGGGCGTCTTTAATCGTCATTTGCTGGATCTCGCTCCAAATTTCGTTGAACTTGTCCGTATCCATCTCAACAGTGCCCTGTGCGATAAGGTCGGTTAGGATGGGGTCGTTATAGCAGCAGTATCTTTGACCGCCGGAAAGGATCAGACCAACGATATTGGGATTGCAGGAGGTCATACCGCCAAAGCCAGTAATGTAAAGAGGATCCGCGGACTTGTCCTTCAGGCTGCTGCGGAAGGTCGACTTATCCATCGTCACGACGCTGACCGCAATTCCAGCCTCGGCAAGCTGACCGGAGATGGCCTGCGCGACCTCCTTGATGGCGGGATATTCGCCGCTGACGACGTCAAGGTTAAAGGAAAGACCTTCCCCGTTGGGATAGCCAGCTTCGGCGAGCAGCGCAGCCGCTTTTGCAAGGTCTCTTTCATAGGGCTTGATCGAGGTGTCGTTGCCAGCCCAGCACGGGAGAGAAAGCGCGGCAATCCGCTCCGCATTGCCGAGCAGAACACTGTTAATGATCGCGGGGACGTCCAGGGCATAGCAGAGTGCCTGACGGACACGGACATCCTGCAGCGGCCCTTCCGCGATGGTATTCATGCCCATGTAGATTGGACGGCTTGTCGGACCGGAAACTACGGAGATACCGTCGGTGGCGTTGATCTGTTCGATCTGGGAGGGCGGGACCAAAACGGCAATGTCGATCTCACCGGCCTGCAGCGCAAGAATGCGTGTGCTGTCCTCGGGAATGATTTTGAAGGTCAGCGTTTTATAGGCGGGCGCACCCATGAAGTAGTCCTCATTTGCCGTAAGGGTCAGGTGACTGTCCTTGACCCATTCAACCATCTTATAAGGGCCGGAACCGATGGGGTTGGAGGCAAAACCATCCAATCCAGCCTCCTCAGTGTAGGCCGGCGGAAGGATACCGAGGTAAGTCAGCCAAACGGGGAGCATTGGGAACGGCTCCTTCGTGACAAAGTTAACTGTGTATTCGTCAACGATCTCAACGCGGTCAATGTTGCTGTAGTCACCAGCAAGGGAAAACGCATACTCAGGGTTCACCTGACGGTCGAAGCTGTACTTCACCGCCTCTGCATTGACCGGCTCACCGTTTGTGAAAGTTACGCCCTTGCGGAGCTTGAACTGCCAGACTGTGTCAGAGAGCACCTCAAAGGACTCGGCAAGCCACGGCTGCGGGTTACCGGTGGAGTCGGAGCGGGTAAGCGTGTCAAAGATATTCAGGCAGGCAGTCGCTGTGGCTGAACCCATACCCTCGTCGATGTCAAGTGTGGTGATGTCGGAGTTGAGGCCGATGATCAGCTCCGTTTTTTCCTTTGGCTCGTCGGAAGAGCCCGGTCGGTTTGTATTACAGGCGGTTGTTGTGAAGAGCATAGCTGCGCATAGGGTCAAGATTAGAAAGCGTTTCCAAATTTGCCGTTTCATAGATATGACCTCCTGATAATTGTATTTCTGTAAAAAATGGGGGATCCCATCGATTACCGAACGATTGTTCCTCCGTCTTCAAAAAATGTCAGATGCTCTACGCCATCATCTCGCACAACAACGGTATCAGAGTGGCGGATCTCACCCCATCCGGGAAAGCAAAGACCCGGTTCCACTGTTACGACCATGCCGCTTTCCAGCAGCAGAGGGCTGTTTTTCGCAAGGGATGGTGTTTCATGCAGGCTCTGTCCCATGCCGTGTCCGATGCGGCCAGGCAGGTTGTCCCCCTGCCCTACCTCAATGAAGGCGGAGACCGCCGCGTCATAGACATCTTTGATGGGGGTGCCGGCCTTCATCAAGGAAAGCGCACGCTTTCTTGCCTCCATACAGGAATCGTACATTTTTGAATAGTGTTCGTCAAGAGCGCCGATGATGACCGTCTTTTCATTTTCGGCATGGTAGCCGTTGCAGACTGCCCAAACGACCGGAAGGCATACCTCGCCGTCTTTCGGCTTGCGGGCAGAGGGACAGTCGCAGGCGTTTGCTACGCGATAGCCGGACAGAGAGTAGCACCAAAGCGCATTGATAATACCGCCCTCCGTATTGCCGAAGCCGGCCATCTCATATTCCGGCAGGTCGCGCTTCCATGCATCGCGCATGGCCTCTTCAGCCGCGACCGAGACTGCAATTTCACTGTCACGGATGTTCTCAATGGCCGCCTTCATGCCGACGTTCGTCAGATAACCGGCCATTTTGAGCATACAGATCTCATACTCGTCCTTTATCATTCTGGCATAGAGCAGCATATCCGACGCATCGACCATCTCTGCGGCAGAAGTCTTTTCTTTGATCAGGTCATACTGCTGCAGCGACAGAAAGTCGCGCTCATAGCCAATTCGCTTTCCGGAGAGCTTCAGATCGTCGCAGATGATCTTCACTGCGTCAAAGGCGTTCGGCGCGATGGCCTTCTGCGTACCCCATGCACCGAAGAGACGGATG
>CALDMA010000102.1 GCA_937915075.1 uncultured Oscillospiraceae bacterium | reverse complement strand
CATCAGCAACGCAGCTTTCAAAGATGCCGACAAGATCGACTACGATGAAGCTGTGGAAGTCATGAACGCCATCGGCGTTCTCGTTGGCGATGAAAAGCAGAATTTCAACGCCAAGGAAAACCTGACCCGTGAGCAGGCTGCCAAGATCATCAGCTACCTGCTGCTCGGCAACAAGACCGCCGAGGCTCTCGTCGGCGCCGCCAAGTTCACCGACGTCGCGGCGACCCGCTGGTCCGCCGGCTTTGTTGACTACTGCGCCTCCACCGGCGTCGTGGCCGGCAACGGTGACGGCACCTTCGCTCCCGCCGGCCAGCTGACCGGCTTCCAGTTCGCCAAGATGCTCCTCGTCGCGCTCGGCTACGACGCCAACATCGAGGGCTTCACCGGCACCGACTGGCAGATCAACGTCTCCAAGGTCGCCAACCAGGTTGGCCTCTTCAACGGTCTGAGCATCAGCGGCACCGCCGTTCTCACCCGTGAGCAGGCGGCCCAGATGTGCCTGAACACTCTCAAGGCTCCTCTGGTTGAGTACTCCAACAAGGGCGGCAGCCTCTCCGTCAACGGCGCTGTCATCAACATCGGCGCTTCCAAGGCTGAGTACGTCACCACGACCCTCGCCAAGGAGCAGCGCATCAGCAAGAAGACCCTGACCAACACCGACACCACCCTGAACGGCGGCTACACCGTTGAGTTCGGCGAGAAGTACTATCCCGCCCTCGAGCTCAAGACCGACAACGACGCGTTCGATCGTCCCGCCCACCAGTGGCTGCACAACAACAAGAAGATCGGCTCCTATGTGGATTACGATCTGATGGTTGCTGAGTACACCACCGGCGTCAACGGCAAGACCCTCTATGAGCTGCTCGGCTCCTCCATCATCAAGGAGTATGACATCAGCTACTATGTCAACGGCAAGCTCGTCGAGGACGAGATCAAGGCCAGCAACATGATCAAGACCAACTCCGTCTATGATTATGACAGCACCGGCAACGGCGTTCTGACCCAGGTCTTTGTGAATGACGATGACAAGGACATCACCATCACCAGCATCCAGACCTTCGCGGCACAGGCTCTTGCCGATTACAACACCAAGAAGGAAACCATCAGCCTCGGTTATAAGTCCGAACTGAACATCGACGCCACCATCAGCGTTGACGACTTTGCCAGCGTTGAGGACATGAAGAAGGACGATGTCGTTATCGTCACCGTCGCTGAGGACACCAAGGACAGCTATGTTGTTCAGAGCATCGCCACTCCCGAGCTGCTCGAGAACAAGGATGTCACCAAGTTCACCAAGAACAGCAAGCTCACCACCGATGGTACCGAGTACAAGTACTCCAAGACCGCCAGCCTGAGCTACAACGAGGAAGCTTGGAACGAACTGGACGAGTACAATGAAAGCCAGCTCGACAAGACCTACAACATCTATCTTGACCAGTACGGCTATGTCATCGCCACCGATATCTACACCGATACCCTCAAGTATCTGTTCCTGACCGGTTACGATGCCAGCGCGAGCAACCTGTCCGTCAAGTCCGCTGAGGCTGCCGCGATCTTCCCCGACGGCACTTTCCAGAACATCAAGATCGACCTGAACAAGTCTCAGGACAAGATCGACGATTACAATGATGATGCAGCCGAAGCTTTTGAGTACGAAGACTTTGATTTCACTGATGGTGCCAGCCAGTACAACAACTGGTTCTCCTACAGCGAGAAGGACGGCGTTTACACCCTGACTCCCGTCAAGAACTGGATCAAGGTCGAGGCGGCGGGCGCTGGTGAAGAAGAGGATGCCGACGCTAAGGATACCAGCATCAACTGCGCCAAGGTCCGCCTGACCGATGGTGACAAGCGCGCCTACGGCAATGACGACTCCGTTTACATCACCGCCGAGACCAAGGCTGTGACCGGCGTTGAGGGGAATCCGGATCTCGGCATTGCGAAGGTCACCGGCACCTACACCGGTATCCAGAACGTCGATATCGATGTCTATGCGGCTCACAAGAACCCGCTGTATGACAACACCGCGATCTTTGCCGTTTACAACGACAAGCAGTATGTCATCGCTGCCGTTGTTATCGGCGAGGATGCCAACAACACCGACTCTTATGCTTACGCTCTTGAGGATGCCAAGAACGAGTACAAGTCCGGCGACGATTATTATTGGGACTTCACCGCTGTCGTGGACGGCGAGATCAAGACCCTGACCGTTAAGGGCGCTTATGGCGACCTGCTTGCCACCCAGAAGACCATTGAGGACAGCATCGGCGTTGACAAGGGCTCCATGCTCAAGCTGACCTATGATAAGGACGGCTATGTCATCGACGCCGTTCTCATGGACGACGATGAGGATAAGGTTTACGGCAACACCGAGGCCTTCGACGAAGACGATGCCCGCGACATCGATCCTAAGCTCGACAAGATCTACAATGTTGAGATCGATCGTAATGAGGAGGGTGAGGGCGCGAAGCTGAGAGTTACCGGCCGCACTCTGTACCTCGGCGGTATGGACGACTACGGTCTGACTCTTGTCACCGGTGCTCCCATTGTTGTTGTTCAGGAAGAGGTCTATACCAAGGCCAATGGCGAGGAAGGCACCAAGTTCACCTTCACTGAGTACGCCACTGTCGCTCAGGCGCTCAACGCCCTGGCTGACAGCGAGGACTTCGAGGGCTGGGTCTCTGCCGTTCTGAACGACAAGGGCACTGCCGAGTACGTTGTCATCAACAGCGCTGACGCGATCGGCATCAAGACCGATGACCAGAACAATAAAAATCCTGCCGGTTACTCCGCTACCGTTGCGGTTGCTACCCGCACTGTGACCCTGAAGTATCCTGCTGCCGGTCCTATGGACTGGGATAAGGCCAAGACCGCTGTTTACAACGCTCTGTACGAGGCCGGTTATGAGGTCGTTACCTTCAACCTGACTGAGGAAGGCGTGCTGTCCGTTACCAGCGCGACGAACATCAAGACCGGTACTACCGGAATCGCGTTCGCCGTCACTGGTGTGGGCGTCTAAGGTCCAGTTGTTCTTCTAAAGAATGACAAAAAAGGAAGGCTCCGTAAGGAGCCTTCCTTTTTTCTCATTCTGCCGACATATCGAGCAGAACCAGCGCATGGTACTGTTTGCCGGACCAGTTCATGTTGCCGTCGTGGTTTTTGCCAAGCAGCCAGCTGACCGTTCGCTCGCCCCATGTGATGGTATACTCATAGGAGCTGGACGACGTCGAAGTGGTGGGCATCCCGCGCCATGCGATGAGCGCGGGCGCACCGTCCGACTCACAAACCATCAGCACCATCGGTTTGCCCGGGCAGGTGATGGTCGGCGTGGTCATGTCGCCGCCGGTGTAGGTTGTCTGGTAAATGGCGCAGTTGCCGCAGAGGGCGACGGCGGCGGACGCCGCCGCGGCCGTGTCGGCGTTGGCCTTGAGCGCCTCGTCGAGCGTAGCGGTCATGTCGTTGAAATCCTTCATTTGGATTCGGTCGGTCTTCTCCCACTTGGGGAGCTGGTAGTTGGTGGTTTTTGTCATGCTTCCTCCTGTATTTTACGTTCAGCAATTAGAACAAAATTTGCTTTGGAAGCTGCTCTCTCCGCCCCCGCCTGCCGCCCCGACCGCTTCGGCTCCGCCTTTCGCCCGCGCCCGCGCGCTTATATCCGTATTCTGTTTTCTCGTTTTTCAGTTTTTCTTCGCCCCGCATTTCCGCCGGTTTTATGATTTTTTCTTACGGCGAAAGCATCTCGAATCACCTGTAAGGGTGATTCGCCGGTTTGGTGTCCGCTTATGTGCAACGTCGGCAAAAAAATTTTCCGGCTTGACATTTTCGCCCGCCGGATTATAATGAAGATAACAAGGGACGCTGCTGTATCGGCAGTTAGCCCTCAAAAATCAACACGGTTTTCTATGTTGACCGCTTGGGGACCAGCCAGGCGGTCAACACGCTTTTGGGGCTATGTAGATCATGACCGCAAGGATCACGATGAAGCATATCGCGAAACGCAGGGCTCGCGCCCAGCGCCCGTTTCCCATCTGCATCACCCCCTTTCGCAAGGGAGTGGCTAACCGCCGCAATACAACAGCGTCC
>CALDMA010000101.1 GCA_937915075.1 uncultured Oscillospiraceae bacterium | reverse complement strand
GGCAGCCTCATCAAAAATCCCGGCGGCGGTCTCGCGCCCATCGGCGGCTACATCCCCGGCACGCAGAAATGCGTGGACCGCTGCGCCTACCGCCTCTCCGCGCCCGGACTCGGGCAGGAGGTCGGCGCGAACCTCGGGCTGATGCCCTCGCTCTATCAGGGCTTTTTCCTCGCACCGAACGTCGTCTCCGGCGCGGTCAAGGGCGCGGTGTTCACCGCCGCCGTGTATGAATCGCTCGGCTTCCGCGTCGTTCCCTCCGCAAGCGAGGAGCGGCACGACATCATCCAATGCGTCGAGCTGAAAAGCCCCGAGGGGATGCTCGCCTTCTGCAAGGGCATCCAGTCCGCCGCACCGGTGGACAGCTATGTGGACCCCGTCCCCGGCGATATGCCCGGCTACGATTCGCAGGTCATCATGGCGGCGGGCGCGTTCGTACAGGGCAGCTCCATCGAGCTGTCCGCCGACGGCCCCATCCGTCCGCCCTACGCGGTCTACTACCAGGGCGGCCTGACCTGGTACCACGCCAAGCTCGGCGTGCTGCTCTCGCTGCAGAAGATGCTTGACGCAGGGCTGGTCACACTGCCCTGACTCTATATTGTCAGGAGGGTCTTGCTATGCTGATCCGAAGGACTCCCCTCACCAACCGTCATTTCCGGCGCAGACCCCCGCCGGAGCCTGTCCGTTTTTTGACCTCAAAATACAGACAGATATAAAGGAGTTTAACAATTCAATATGTGGTTCTGGCTTTCTCTCATCGCGCTGCTCTGCTGGAGCGGCAGCGACCTCTTTTCCAAAATCGGCTGCCGCGACGAGGACGACCGGCTCAGCCATCTCAAGATGGTCATGGCGGTCGGCATCGTCATGGGCCTGCACGCGGCGTTTGAGATCTTCGTCGGCGGGACGGAGATCAGCTTCGCTATCATCCTCACCTACCTGCCCGTGTCGCTGCTTTACATCGGCTCGATGACGCTCGGCTATCTGGGGCTGCGGTACATCGAGCTGTCCGTCTCGTCGCCCATCTGCAATTCCTCGGGCGCGCTCGTCGCCGTAATGACGCTCGTGTTCCTCGGCGGCGAGGATTATTCCCCGCTCGCTATTTTCGCGGTGCTGCTCGTGTGCGTGGGCGCCATCGGCCTCGGCGTGGTGGACGCGACCGAGGACCCCGAGCTGCGCGCAGCGCGTCAGGCCGAGGGCAACCGCAAGTACGCCAAGAGCTTTCTTGCCCTCGCGCTGCCGGTGGCCTACTGCCTGCTCGACGCGGCGGGCACCTTCGCCGACAACCGCGTGCTTGAAACGCTGACGGCGCAAGCCTTTGACAGCGGCAGGTTTGCCACGCTGGACGAATGTGCCGACCATGCGGCGGCTTCCGCCAACTGTGCCTATGAGCTGACGTTCCTCTTCGCCGCCGTGGTGTGCTTCGTCTACGTCGTGCTGATCCGCAGGGACCGCCTTATTCCCAAAAAGGAAGCGCCGAAGTACCTCGGCGCGGTCTGCGAGACCGCCGGTCAGTTCGCCTACATCTACGCCATCGCGGACACCGAGCACCTTGCCATGTCCGCGCCCATCATCAGCTCCTACTGCGCGGCGAGCGTGCTGTGGAGCCGCCTGTTCCTCAAGGAAAAGCTCTCGTGGAAGCACTACGCGATGATCGCTCTTGTGGTCGTCGGCATCGCCATCATGGGCGTGTTCGACTTATAAAGAAAACAGAAAAGGACGGCCTTGCGCCGTCCTTTTTCTATTCCTCGATGGGCACGTCGATGATGTTCACGCCGCGGCGCAAGGCGTATTCGATGGTGTAGCGCGTACCGCCGGGCAAACCGTCGTGCACGGCGATGAGCAGGTCGGAGTGATCGACCATGTAGCGGTTGCGCCGCTGCATACACTCGCGCGTGTAGCGCTCCTGCACCATCGTCTCGTAGTCGCACTGCTCCAGAATACGGCGGTAGCGCTCGCGCTGTGCCGCGCTCCAGCCATCCGCCTGCGTCGGGCAGGGGATCGCCGCCTCGAGCGTCACCTCGCCGTGCCGCTCGCGCAGCGCCAGCACCGCCTCGGCGCAGTAGAGATCGCAGCCCTCCGCCATGCCGCAGATAAAGTGCGTGTAGCCGTCCTCCACAGCCCGGGCGATCACCTCGCGCAGCCGCGCCTTGAGCCGCAGACAGCGCTCGTCGCTCTCGTCCGTCCCCCACGGCAGCTTTGCCGGGCGGTGGCCCGTGAAGCAGCAGCTCACCGGTTTTCCGCGCACGCGCATCCCTCCCCTCGTCGTTTCCTCTCTATTATAGAACACTCGTTTTTATTTGTAAAGTGTTGTTTTTCCTCTTGCATTTTTCCCAGCACTGTGCTATGCTTTAGCCAAGCTTGAAATACTGGTCTTCGAGGCGGGGTGAAATTCCCCACCGGCGGTATAGTCCGCAAGCGGCATTTTTGCCGCACGATCCGGTGCGATTCCGGAACCGACGGTCACAGTCCGGATGAGAGAAGATGTGCTGCGCGCTGTTACCACGCAATTCCCTCGCTCTTTTTGCGTCATGCACCTTGGAAGACTCGTTCTTTCAAGGAAAATGAACAAAAGGAGTGTTTTTTCATGTCCGAACCCAACGTCAACGCCATCCCCTCCGCCCGCGCCGCGGGCCGCAGCCGCACGCACAAGGTAACGGTCACCGCCATGCTCTCGGCCGTCGCCTTCGTGCTCATGTTCATCGAGTTCCCCATCCCCGCGCTCATCCCCGCCTTTGTCAAGCTCGACATCTCCGACCTTCCCGAGCTGCTGGCCGCATTCTCGCTCGGCCCCGTCTATGGCGTGGTGGTGGCCTTTCTGAAGAACCTGCTCTTCGCCGTGCTGCACGGCACCTCGTCCGCCTACGTCGGCGAGCTGTTCAATTTCCTCATGGGCGCGGTGTTCGCCTTCTCCGCCGGCTTTGTCTACCGGCGCAATAAGTCCCGCCGGGGCGCGCTGCTCGGCGCGGTCATCGGCACGCTGCTCATGGCGGCGCTCTCCGTTCCGCTGAACTACTTCGTGGTCTACCCCGCCTACGTCGTGTGCTACCACCTGCCGCTCGAGACCATCATCGGGATGTACCGGGCCATCCGTCCCTCGGTCAACGGTCTGCTCGAATGCCTGCTCGTGTTAAATATGCCCTTCACGCTCTTCAAGGGCCTGCTCGACGTGGCGCTGTGCTTTTTGATCTACAAGCCGCTCTCCCCCCTGCTGCACAAGTAAAAAGGCTCTTTCGGGGCGGTCTGCCAAGGCAGGCCGCCCCTTTTCGTGCAAACAGCCGAAAATCAGCAAAATTTTTGTGCAAAACGTTGGATATCTGCCATATTGACGATTCGCTCACGCAAGGCTATAATTCACTCATTCAATTCAATAAAGCGAAATGCAGAGATCGAGACAAGTACCATGCGCCATTCGGTCACAGCGAGTCGGGGACAGTGGGAGCCCGATACACAGAGGTCATGCGAATAACACTCGGGAGCAGCGATCTGAACGGCTTCGGCCCGGTAGGAAAGACGCGGCGTGCGGCGTTAAGGCACAGGGGTTTGTTGGAACCCCGCAAAGGGGCCGATCTTCGATCGGCAAATTAGGTGGCACCACGGATACGCAGCGATTCGTCCTAAAATTTACAGGACGTCGCTGCTTTTATTTTATTCGGAGGTGCTTTTTATGTGCGCTATCATCGGTTTTGATTCCCCCACCCTGACGGAGCAGGAGATCCGTCCTTACTTTGACCGCACCGTTTCCCGCGGTCCCGACATGAGCCGGATGGAAAAGGCCGGCCGCGGTATGCTCGGCTTCCACCGCCTTGCCATCATGGGCCTGCACGAGGAGGGGATGCAGCCCTTCCACCTCGGCGGCGACATGGCGGTGTGCAACGGCGAGCTGTACGGCTTCCGCCCGCTCAAAAAGGAGCTGGAGGCCAAGGGCTACACCTTCGCGTCCGAGTCCGACTGCGAGCTCATTCTCCCCCTCTACCGCGAGTACGGCGTGGAGATGTTCGCCAAGCTCGACGCCGAGTTCGCCATGATCCTCTACGACGCCAAGGCCGACCGCCTCGTCGCCGCGCGCGACCCCATCGGCATCCGTCCGCTCTTCTACGGCTGCCTCGCCGACGGCGGCATCATCTTCGCCAGCGAGGCGAAGAACCTCGTCGGCCTGTGCGAGCGCATCATGCCCTTCCCGCCGGGCCACTACTATGCCGACGGCAAGTTTGTCCGCTACGCCGACCTCACCACGGTGACGGAATACTCCAAAGACGACCTGGACACCGTGTGCAAAAAGATCCGCGAAAAGCTCATCGCGGGCGTGGAAAAGCGGCTCGACGCCGACGCGCCGCTCGGCTTCCTGCTCTCCGGCGGTCTGGATTCCAGCCTTGTCTGCGCCATCTCCGCCAAGCTCCTCGGCAAGAGGATCCGCACCTTTGCCATCGGCATGGACCTCGACCCCATCGACCTCAAGTATGCCCGCGAGGTCGCCGACTTCATCGGCGCCGAGCACACCGAGGTCATCATGACGCGCGAGCAGGTGCTCGCCTCGCTCGAGGAGGTCGTGGCCATGCTCGGCACCTACGACATCACCACCATCCGCGCGAGCATGGGTATGTACCTGTGCTGCAAGGCCATCCACGAGCAGACCGACGTGCGCGTGCTCATGACGGGCGAGATCTCCGACGAGCTCTTCGGCTACAAGTACACGGACTTCGCGCCCTCGCCCGAGGCCTTCCAGCAGGAGGCGAAAAAGCGCGTGGACGAGCTGTATATGTACGACGTGCTCCGCGCCGACCGCTGCATCGCGGTCAACTCCATCGAGGCGCGCGTGCCGTTCGGCGACCTTGATTTCGTCAAGTACGTCATGAGCATCGACCCCAAGCTCAAGGTCAACAGCTACCACATGGGCAAGTACCTGCTGCGCGAGGCGTTCGCCGCCGACCGCATCCTGCCCGAGGATATCCTTTGGCGGCAGAAGGCCGCCTTCTCCGACGCCGTCGGCCACTCGATGGTGGATGACCTCAAGGAGTACGCCGAGAGCCTGTACACCGACGAGGAGTACGAGGAAAAGCGGAAGCAGTATCCCTTTGCGACGCCGTTCACAAAGGAAAGCCTGCTCTACCGTGAGCTGTTCGAGAAATATTACCCCGGCCAGGCCGAGATGGTCAAGGACTTCTGGATGCCGAACAAGGACTGGGAGGGCTGCGACGTCAAGGACCCCTCCGCCCGCGTGCTCTCCAACTACGGCGCAAGCGGCGTGTGAGCGATACAAGCTCAAAGCGAAGATATGCTCGGCGGTCTTATTTGCCGTTTCCCCGTGATGAAAAAGGAGTCCCCTGTCCGCACGGACAGGGGACTCCTTTTTTGCTGCATTACAGGAAGAGCTTATCCTCGGCGCGGCGGGTGTAGTCGCGCTCGAGCATCGCCTTGTGTGAAAGGAAGGCTTCGTCGTCGAAATACTTCGCGCCCGTCGGGCAGTTCCGCACGCAGGCATGGCACTTGATGCACACGCCCGTGACCTCGGCGGGGTCCTCGCGGCTGATGCTGCCCATCGGGCAGAGCGCCGCGCACACGCCGCAGCCGGTGCATTTGCTCCGGTCGGTCTGCGGCTTGGCCTTGAGGAAGTTTTTCGGCTCGCCGTCCAGTCCGAGGGGACGGTAGTAGGGCGCGTCCGCGTCGCCATCCACGGCGACGGGCGCGGGGACCCCGGTCATCTTGCCGAGCTTCGTCACGACCGCCGCGCCGAGCTGCGCGAGCACGGTCATGTCCTCGCGGTCGGGACGGCCCGCGGCCAACGTATCCGAAAAGGCGTGCTGGCAGGCGAACGCGCCGGCGGCGATGGTGTGGAAGCCCGCGTTCTCCAGACTCGCGCACAGCTCAGCGAGGGAGTTATCAAAGCTGCGGTTGCCGAAGGTCACGACCGGTACGGCAAGCGCGCCGTTTCCGGCAAAGCCGGTCTGCACAAAGGGCAGGAGCTTGTTGGGCACCTTGCCGGCGTAGGTCGGCGTGCCGAAGATCACGAGGTCCTTGTCGGTAAAGGCATAGGTCTCCTCCCGCGCGGCGGGCAGGGTGAAGTCGACGGTCTCGAGCGGCAGCTCCAAAGTCTGCGCGATGGCGTTTGCCAGGGTGGTGACGACCTTGCGGGTCCTTCCGGTAGCGCTGAAATAGACGGCGTAAACGGTTTTGATCTCCATGATGCGTCCTTCTCTCTTCATTTTTTATATAACTCTCAGAGGGAAAAATCCTCCGGCGAGTGCGCTTTGGGATCGAGTGAGGCGGGCCGCGGCGGCACGCGGCGCAGCGGATCGTAGCGGAAATGGCGGCAGTGGTCGCTGCCGTCCACCACGCCCCTGCGCGAGCAGGCGACCTCGCGCTCGTTCACCGCGGAGCCGTGGGCGCAGTAGGCGCAGCGCGGCTCAATGTCCTTGCGGAACGGATTTTTCATGTCCTCTCTCCCCTTTTCTTTTTTATTATAGGCTCAAAAGGTCGATCGCGCCGTCCTTCATCACGGCGCGCAGCTGCGTGACGGGGTGGTCGTAGGAGTCGATGATGCGCGTGGCAATGACGTCCTCCAGCTCCTTCTGGATGGTGCGGCGCAGGTTGCGCGCGCCGTAGGTGAGCGAGTAGGACTTGTTCGCCAGATACGCGGCGACGGCATCGTCGTAGGTGAAGGTGAAGCCCTTCTCCTTCAGGCTGGCCGCCAGCTCGTCGAGCATGATGCGGGCGATGGATACGAAGTTCTTCTCGTCGAGGCGATTGAAGCAGATGATCTCGTCCACGCGGTTGATGAACTCGGGACGCAGGAACTCGCCGAGCGCCTTCATCGTGCGCTCGCGGTTCTGCTCGCTGACGCTGCGGCCGAAGCCGACGCTGCCCTCCTTGCGGTCGCTGCCGGCGTTGGAGGTCATCACGATGACGGTATTCTCAAAGTTGACCTTGCGGCCGTGCGCGTCGGTCACCTCGCCGTCGTCAAGGATCTGCAGCAGGACGTTCAGCACGTCCGGATGCGCCTTTTCGATCTCGTCAAAGAGAATGACGGCGTAGGGCTTGCGGCGAATTTTTTCGGTCAGCTGACCGGCCTCGTCGTAGCCGACGTAGCCCGGAGGGGAGCCGACGAGACGCGAGACGGAGTGCTTCTCCATGAACTCCGACATATCGAGACGGATGAGGGAGTCGGGCGAATCGAAGAGGTCGGCGGCAAGCTGCTTGACCAGCTCCGTCTTGCCCACGCCGGTGGGGCCGACGAAAATGAAGCTCACCGGCTTGTGCTTCGGGCTGATGCCCACGCGCCCGCGGCGGATGGCCGCGGCGACCGCGTCCACGGCCTCGTCCTGCCCGATGATGTGCTTTTTCAGGCGGTCGGCCAGCTCGCTCAGGCGCTTGAACTCGGCCTCGCGGATGCGGCTGGCGGGGATCTTTGTCCACAGCTCGATCACGCGGGCGAGATTGTCCATCGTCAGCTCGGGATCGCCCTGCGCGCAGAGGCCGTCCAGCTCGCTCTGCGCCTGAAGCTCCAGACTTTTCAGCTCAGCGAGGCGCTCAAAGTCGGGATTCTCCGTCTCCGCCTCGAGCAGCTCGCGTTCCTTGGCGTAATCGTCCAGCTCGCGGCGCAGCTCCATGCGGCGGTTGATGTTTTTGTCGTGCAGGTTCATGTCCGAGCACGCCTCGTCGATCAGGTCGATGGCCTTGTCCGGCAGGAAGCGGTCGGTGATGTAGCGCTCGGAAAGCACGACCGCCTGGCGCAGGATGCCGTCGGGAATTTTCACGCCGTGGAAGGACTCGTAGTAGTGGGCGATGCCCTTGAGAATTTTGAGCGTATCCTCCATGCTCGGCTCGTTGACCGTGACAGGCTGGAAGCGGCGCTCGAGCGCGGTGTCCTTCTCGATGTGCTTACGGTACTCGTTGAAGGTCGTCGCGCCGATGACCTGAATTTCTCCGCGCGAAAGGGCGGGCTTGAGAATATTGGCGGCGTTCATGCTGCCCTCGGCGTCGCCCGCGCCGACGATGTTATGCACCTCGTCGATGACGAGAATGATGTTGCCGAGCTTGCGGATCTCCTCAATGAGGCCCTTCATGCGGCTCTCGAACTGACCGCGGAACTGCGTGCCGGCGACGAGCGCGGTGAGGTCAAGGAGATAAACCTCCTTGCTGCGGAGCTTGAATGGCACCTCGCCCGCGGCGATGCGCTGGGCAAGGCCCTCGGCGATGGCCGTCTTGCCGACGCCCGGCTCGCCGAT
>CALDMA010000100.1 GCA_937915075.1 uncultured Oscillospiraceae bacterium | reverse complement strand
ACGACCTTATCGAATTTATCCTTGAAAACGAGCTGACGGACATTCTTATCACGCGCAACGAGTTCTATGGCGTTGCGGTCGCGGGAACAGGAGCGCACAACAGCGCAGATACGACGGTTCCGCCGAGGACATCAAGCAGCCGCAAGTATATCTGCCCCTGCTGCGGCAACAGCGTGAGAGCAACGAAGTGCGTCCATATCGCTTGTATGGACTGTCGGGAGGAGATGGTGCTTGCAGGATGAAACCGATACGAAAAAGCAACTCCCTATGTACGAGCCGAAGAAGCCATACATGGGGAGCTTTTTCGTAAAAGTGGAGGAATACGAACCGTAAAATCCAGCAATATCAAGGCTTTCCCGAATCTGCCGCCGAAAGTTCGTATTTCGAGCGCGGTAAGTTCGGATTTGAAGCCAAACAAAGGAGGAAATTACCATGAACATCAAGACCGTTGCGCTCACCAGAGAGCAGTATCAAGCCATCATCCAGACGATGAAGCAGGGCTTTACCGGATGCAGGCCGAATGAACGTGTTGCTACCGCCTTAGTTCTTGAAGCGAATCTTGGCTTGCGTATCTCGGACATCATCCATCTGCGCCTTGCCGACATCGTAAAGGATGGAGAGCGTTACCGCCTTTCCATCGTGGAACAGAAAACGAAAAAGGCGCGGACGTTCACCGTTCCCTTGGCGCTGTATCAGTTCATCCGCTGCTACTGCCTCGACCACGGGATTTTAGCGGAAAGCATCATCTTCCCCTTGACGGAACGTGCCGTGCAGAAGCACTTGAAGCTTGTCTGTGACTACCTTGGCTATCAGGGCATCAGTACGCACAGCTTTCACAAATTCTACGCCACGGAGATTTATAAGGACAGCGGGTACAATATCGCCCTTGTCCAACAGCTCTTACAGCACTCTTCTGCCGCCGTGACACAGCGCTACATCGGCATCCAGCAGCAGGAGCTGGAGCAGGCCATCGAGGGGCATTTGATGCTCGATTTCTGAACCTAAATATTCAATGAGAAATAAGCAGAAAAACGGCGCTCTGAGCGATTTTAGACAGGGGTGCTATCTCTATGCTCAGAGCGCCACAGAACATCATTTACGGCGAAATTTATAAGGAATACAAAGGAGAATCCATATGACTTTTGAGGGTATCATCATCTCGGCACTTTTCCCGTTTCTGTTCATTGCGGTCATGGTGTGGTCGCATAGGTGAGCAAGAACACCGCCCCCTAACAGCAACGGATCCGCTGCGCGGTCCGTGCTGTGGGGAAACCTTGGCAAAAGTATATTACCGATAATTCAATTTTTTCTTTTAGTATTGAAAAATCCACTTCTGTTTGCACAAGGATTTGATTTCTCTTGCACAGGGTTCGCAATATATGAGCTCTTGCCTTCATCATTATGTTTTGAATCCTTGCTTTCGCCCAAAACAGCTCCCAAAGGTCCAAACAGCATAACTCCCGCCGCGGCTTTTTCCCTATCAAATGCCATTATGCTCCTCCTTATAATTTTACAACGCAGTCTTGCGGTTACAATCTGCTTCTGTTAGCGCCGGGAGAAAATCGCCATTTTGAGCCGGGAGAAAACAGCCAATTTC
>CALDMA010000099.1 GCA_937915075.1 uncultured Oscillospiraceae bacterium | reverse complement strand
GACGGGCGGGAAAGCATTCTGTTTCCGGTATTCCAAGCCACATTAGACCGAGACAATAAAATTTCGACGATCAATTCAAAAAACGGTTCGCTTGGCGGGCGAGGCAATAAAGCGCCCGAAAGCGAACAAAAGCGAAATAAAGCGCCCGAAAGCGAACAAAAGCCTACTAAAGACAAAGACAAAGACAAAGACAAAGACAAAGACAAAGACAAAGACGAGAGTATTCCGCGCGCGAAGCGCTTTGCGCCCCCCACTTTGGACGATGTTTCGGCGTATGTTCGAGAACGCGGCTCAAACGTAGACCCGCAGAGGTTTCTTGACTTCTATGCCTCCAAAGGTTGGATGGTAGGGAAGAACCCGATGAAAGACTGGAAAGCCGCAGTGAGAACATGGGAAAAGCGCGATTCTGAGCAGAATAAGCCGTTTGTCTATGACTACGGCAGCATGGAGGGAAGCCTATGAACGTTGACGCATTGATCGACAGCATCGCGAAAAAGGCCGAGCCTGTGCGTGATCCGGTCGACTACGAGAAGGACGGGCTGCTGTACTGCGGCCATTGCAACACGCCAAAGCAGTGCCGTATCCCCATCGGCGGCAACGTGCGCCTTGTCGGCTGTCAGTGCGCTTGCGCGGCGCGGGAGTACGAGGCGGAGAAGAAAGCTCGTGCTGACCGCGAGAAGCGCTTGCGTATCGAAACATTGCGCGCTGATGGCATCCGCGACAAGAGCCTGACGGCGTGCCGGTTTGACGCGGCAACGATGAGTGAAGAGGTCATCAAGTGCAAGCGCTATGCCGACGCATGGGACGATATGCGGCGCGAGAACAACGGGCTTTTGTTGTGGGGCAACACAGGCAACGGCAAGACATACGCGGCGGCGTGCATCGCCAATGAGCTGATCGACCGAGGTGTTCCAGCGATGATCACGAGCTTCCCACGCATTCTCAACGCAGGGTACGACAAGCAGGAGATCATCGAGCAGGTGCATTACTACCCGCTGTTAGTCATCGACGATCTTGGCGCAGAGCGCAGCAGTGAATATGCGCTGGAAACCGTCTACACGGTCATTGACGAGCGATACAAGGCCAAAAAGCCGCTGATCGTTACGACGAACCTGACGATGGACGAGCTTTGCAAGCCGAAAGACATGACGTATCAGCGCATTTATGACCGCGTTCTCGAAATGTGTACGCCGCTTGCATTCAAGGGCGACAACCTGAGACGTGCTAAAGCAAATAAGCGGCTGCGGTACGTCAAGGCAGTGTTGGAGGGTGCACCGTGAGCGGGTATCGCGGGGGCATTTTCAAGTGCCCGTATTATTCGCGGGACTACCGCGAATATCTCAACTGCGAGGGCGCGAAGATCGTGCTGCCGAAGGAAGAACTGGACGAATATACGCGGCGCTACTGCGCCAGCGAAGAATGGCGGCGCTGCCCCATTGCGCGGGCGCTGACGCTGCACTACGAAAGGACGGAAAAGCTATGAGCGAAAGAAACAGAGACAAAGTCAAGAATCTTGAGCATGAGCTCGGCAGATATCAGAAAAAAGTCGGCGAGCTGATGAAGCTGAACGCGCAGCTCTCACGCCGCGCCGAGGGCGTGACTGAGATCAGCATGGCGACGGATGCGCTGCTGGCGCAGGTGGCGCTTACATACGGCGAGGACGTGATCGACGAGGACACGGGCCTGCCGATCGGGATGCGCCTGACACTGCCGAAGTTCGACGTGCGCGAGACATACCGGCAGTACGAAGTGTACGCCAGAAGAGACGACGGATCGTACATCATTGGCGTCGGCTTGCGCAACGACCCGGCGGATGACAAGCGGGAAAGCACCGGAAATGCCGCTGAGAACGCGCAGGAGCGTTCGAAAGACGAAAGACGCGAAATTACACCCCCTAACGATAAATGCGCTCAGAACGCGTTACGGGGCGATTTACGGGAGGCGAACGATGGCACTGACGTCGGCTGACCTCGCGCGGCTCGGGCCGCAGGCACAGAAGCAGGTGCTTGATAAACTGGTGGGGGAGCAGAAGCTGAAGAAGAGCAAGTACGGGAATCGAAAGGTCGTGAGGGACGGCATCAAGTTTGATTCCGAACGCGAGGCGGCGCGATTCCAAGAGCTGAAAGTGCTGCGCGCGATGGGCAAGATACGCAATTTGCGGCTGCAAGCGAATTTCACGCTTGTGGAGGGCTATACGACCATTGAGGGCGAGCGAATCAAGCCGATGGTTTATCGTGCGGATTTTACTTATGAGCGGGCGACAGAGCCTGATATCGCGGGCGTTGTGCACTGGCTGCGCGAGGTCGAGGACGCGAAAGGGATGCACACGCAGGCCTACGAGCTGAAAAAGAAGCTGATGCAGGACAAGCACGGCATCACGATCCGCGAGGTGTGACATGGAAGTATTTGAACATTGCCGCAGCTGCAAGCCGCCTGTGCGGCACGTGGGCTGCCACAGCAAATGCCCGCACTATCAGGCGGACATTGACCGCTATTATGCGGCAAAAGCCGAAGAAGCGCGGCAGCTGCAGGAGAAAGACGATTATCTGGGCGCGCGCCAGTTCAAAACGCGGCGCATGCAGGGATTACGGAAATAAGGGGAGCAAGAAAAGATGTTGACTGAAAAAGAGCTGGGCGAACGGCTCAAAAACGTTCGCGAGATGCGCCGCATCAGTCAGTTTCGGCTTGGCGAAATGGTGGAATGCGGACAGGGGCATATCGGGAAGCTGGAAAAGGG
>CALDMA010000098.1 GCA_937915075.1 uncultured Oscillospiraceae bacterium | reverse complement strand
GCTGACTTTGCCTCGCTGGGCGTTGACCAGCGGGCAGGGCAGCTTCTTGCGCTTTTACGGGAAGCCGATCCGCGGTTGGCTGTGGGGAAAACTGCGGCGGACATAGAGCGCCCAGAGACGTCCATCGCACAAAGCTCACTTTTCACTGGGGCTGTGCATGAGCCTCAGATGTTCACGGAACTCAAGAAAGAGATCGTATCGGCTGACCGAATTGATATGCTGGTGTCCTTCATCAAATGGAGCGGCCTGCGGCTCATTATGGACGAGCTGCGGGAGTTTACGCAGAACGGCGGTGAACTTCGCATTATCACCACTTCTTACATGGGCGCAACGGATGTGAAAGCCATCGAGGAACTTCGCCAGCTGCCCCATACGCAAATCAAGGTCAGCTACAATACCAAGACAACACGTCTCCATGCCAAGGCATATATCTTTTACCGCGAAACCGGCTTCACGACGGCTTATGTGGGCTCGTCCAATCTGTCCAATGCGGCACTGACCAGCGGCCTTGAATGGAACACCAAGGTAACGAAACGCGACTTGCCTGAAACCATCGACAAGATCGCTGCCACCTTTGAGTATTACTGGAATGACCGTGAATTTGAGTACTATGATGAGGGGCAGAAAGAGCGTCTGGCCCGTGCGCTAAAAGCAGAAAAATACTTCGACACCAACAATGCCGAAGTTTATACCATGGACATCCAGCCATACTCCTATCAGCAGGAAATCCTGGACAAGCTGGAGGCGGAGCGCACTGTCCGTGGCTACACGCACAATCTGGTGGTGGCTGCTACCGGTACGGGCAAGACGGTCATTTCCGCACTGGATTACAAGCGCTTCCGAAAGCAGAATCCGGACAAGCCTTGCCGCCTGCTCTTTGTGGCGCACCGGGAAGAAATTCTCAAGCAGAGCCTATATACATTCCGCGCTGTGCTCAAGGATGCGAATTTCGGAGAGATGTTTGTTGGCAACTATAAGCCGGAAAGCATCGATAATCTGTTTATCTCCATTCAGACCTTCAATTCGCAGAGCTTCACGGAAAAGACATCGCCTGATTTCTACGATTACATCATTGTGGACGAGTTCCACCACGCAGCGGCCCCGACCTATCAGAAGCTCTTAGTTTATTACCAGCCTCGCATCCTGCTGGGCTTGACGGCTCCCCCGGAGCGTATGGACGGCAAGAGCGTCCTTCCATACTTCAACAACCGCATTGCGGCGGAAATTCGTCTGCCTGAAGCCATCGACCGGAAGCTGCTCTGCCCGTTCCAGTACTTTGGCGTCACCGATACGGTGGATTTGGACACGCTGAGATGGTCTGCCGGTGGCTATCAAAAGAGCGAGCTGGAACAGATCTACACCTTCAGCGGTGCCATTGCCAACCGCCGCGCCGACCATGTGGTCTCCTCACTGATGAAATATGTCACGGACATTGATGACGTGAAGGGCCTTGGCTTCTGCGTAACGGTAGATCACGCAGAATTTATGTGCCGCTACTTCAATGAGCACAATATCCCATCCATGTTTCTGACAGGACAATCTTCGGACGAGGAGAGAGCAACAGCCAAACAGCGTTTGGTATCGGGCGAAGTTCGTTTTGTCTTCGTTGTGGACATCTATAACGAAGGTGTGGATATTCCGGAAGTCAATACTGTTCTGTTCTTACGTCCTACCGAGTCGCTGACGATCTTCTTGCAGCAGTTGGGACGCGGTCTTCGTCTGGCTGAGGACAAGGAGTGCCTGACCGTGTTGGACTTCATTGGTCAGGCGAACCGAAAGTACAATTTTGAAGACAAATTTGCGGCGCTATTGTCAAACGCGATCCGCAGCGTAAGTCGTGAAATCAAAGACGGTTTCGTGTCTGTTCCAAAGGGCTGCTATATCCAGTTGGAGAAAAAAGCAGCAAAGTATATACTGGATAACATCCGCGCGTCCTATGGCAACACTGCTGGCTTGGTATCCCGTGTCGCATCTTTTACGGAAGACAGCGGTTTGGAACTGACACTCAAAAACTTCTTGGATTACTACCATCTTGATCCGAGAGCGATTTATAAGTTTTCTTCCTTCTCTCGCATTTGCGCCAGAGCGGATGCCATCGAAGACTTTTCGGAGCCGCTGGAGGACATCTTGACCAAAGCGTTTGCAAAGCTAGCCGTGGCCGATTCCCGCCGCTGGATTTCGTTCCTCTTGGATATTCTTCCGCGTTTGGATAATGTGGATTTTGCTACCCTTTCGGATGTCGAAAAGCGGATGATGCAGATGTTTTATATCACCGTTTGGGGCAAAGCTGTGGAGGATTGGAATAGCGAAGAAGTGTTGGACAATCTCTATGCATTATCAGATAGCACGGCCCTGCTCAACGAACTCATGGAGCTGCTGCGCTATCGCTTTGAACAGATCGACTTCATTGACGAGACGGTTGATCTGGGCTTTGATTGTCCGCTGGATTTGCATTGTACCTATACCCGCGATCAACTGCTGGTGGCGATGGATTTTATGAAACCTGCTACCGTGCGTGAGGGTGTTAAATGGCTGCCAGACAAGCAATTAGATGTATTCTTTGTGACGCTGAACAAGGCGGATAAAGACTATTCGCCCACGACTATGTACAATGACTACTCTATCAACGAGAGCCTGTTTCATTGGCAGAGCCAGAGCACCACGGCGGAGAATTCACCCACCGGTCAGCGTTATATCCATCATAAAGAGCGTGGCAGCAAGGCGCTGCTGTTCGTCCGAGAGTTTAAGTCAGACCGTATAACCGGTGGTGCGGAGGCGTACACCTATCTGGGTACAGCAAGCTATGTGAAGCATGAGGGCAGTAGACCGATGAATATCACATGGCGGCTGGATCGCCCGATCCCGGCGAAGTTTTTGAAAAAGACGAATAAGTTGGTAGTGGGATAATTCTGCTATATTCCTATAACACGTAATACACTTGAGCAGCCACCATAATTTATGAAACAAAATAGCATCCTATCTGATACTGATTAGTTTGACAAGGAGTACGACATATGAAACGTGGAGACTTGAGACGATGGACGGATAT
>CALDMA010000097.1 GCA_937915075.1 uncultured Oscillospiraceae bacterium | reverse complement strand
TGAAATCCCCCGAATGCTTAAACCGGATCAATCGGCATCCCCCTCCCGCTCGTCATCCTCGGCTATGCATACTTTGTCTCCGGGCCATGTTCAGCGCCCGATTTCGCTCCAGCACTTCGCTTCTGGTCAATTTCTTCTGCGGCGCGTTCTTGATGTTGCAAACACGAATCAACGTAATCAGCCGGTTCAAATGCCAGTTCTGGCATTCAAACGGAATGCTCAGCGCAACCATCCAGTAATAGATAATCTCCGCCGTCACCACTTCGTTGCTGTGCCGCCTGTTTTCGTCTTTGCTGAACCATGTAGCCGTCATCGAATCTTCGATATAATCGTTCACAGCCTTCATCACGCCGTTCGGAAGAAACTTATAGATCAACGGATTTACATTCTGTGTAATCGTCATACAGCGAACATAATCCCGGCATTCTTCAATCGTCTTTTCGCCCTTTCCCAGGAATGGTTTCTTCCATTTTGATTCCCATTTCGAAAGGGAAACGAGGGAATGCTCCAGGCGAAGCGTGGTTTCATGCACCGTGTGAAACTCGTTTGTTCTCTCGTCGAAATATTCAAACCCCGGTATCTTGACCTGCAGCATCCCTCATTCGCCCAGCCTCTCTTTTTAACTTACGGGAGTAAGATACGGGTTCGCCGCCGGGACGGCGGCAGCGGCGGCTGCAGCTTCTGCCGTCTGCGGAATAATGCCGTTAATAAAAGCCGCGGCCGCTTCATGGTTCGTCGCAAGCTCCATGAAAAGGTTGGAATAAGCTTCCGTCTGCGTGAATGCGTCGGCCAGTTCCGGGCTCTTCATAAAACGCTTCCCGTCGGGCGATTTCACGCCGTAGGAGCGCACAATCATTTCCTTGAATACTTCGATAATGCGGCGGCTGTCCTGCTCGGCCACAATCCGTTCCAGCATTTTCGTCATGCCTCCGGTCGTGCCCATTTCCATCTCCATCACTTCCGCCTTGTTCAGGTTAAAGTAAAAGTCTTCGGTTCTCTCGTTCCCGTCATAGTCCGTGTAAGTAATCGTCTTCTTCAGCATCTTTCTTCTCCTTTCATCAAGACACAAAAAACGGCGTCGCGTCCGTACCGTCTCGATCTGTCAAAAAACTCTCCGGGAGAGTTTGAGAGGGCCGCAGCCCTCTCAACTATTCCTCGGGCTCAGCGGCCCACGCCCGCCGGTTCGTCAATCAGTCGCCCGTCTCGGTCGTAACCTTCATCATCTCAAAAATCTCATCCGGCATCGGCAGCTTCGGCTCAGCGCCATCGTTGCCCTGCGCGCTCGCGTCCTTGCCATACAGCACTTCTTCAAGCGCTGCCATCTTCTCGGCAGTATGATCAAGGCTGCTGATCTCGATAACAGCCGTCTGCTTGAATCCGGCCATGTTCACCGGAACGGGGGTTGCCTTGACGTCCCAGGACATCGTAGCGGCCTCCGGCGAATCGTTAATCGTCGCGTGCGCCTTCTCGCTCGGAGAAGCCGTCAGACCGTATACAAGATGCAGCTTGTAGCCCGCCTCCTGGCCCTTCGCGGCGCTGCCAATTTCCGTACGGTAGCAGAAGCCGAACGGCTCGCGAGTCTGCTGCTTGATGTAAACGCCGGGAACAGGCTGCGCCGAACCGTCACATTCCGCAAACGCGTCCGGATAGGTGTACGCTTCAATGCTGGCGCCGTATTCTTCGGCCGCGCGCATGTTCGCATACTCGATGCCGTCCGCGAACAGCTTGGTAACGTCTGCGCCGGACGGAGATTCCGTCACGTTGATCAGGCCGTTCCAGCCATATCCCTTCGTATACTTATTCTGCTCATCCAGGCGGTAAAGCACGCCTTTGGATACGCCAAGTTCATACAGACGGTCTTCGATTGCATCCCAGATAATCTTGCTCATCGTCAAATCCTCCTCATTAAAAACAAATCGTAAATACGTCGTGGTACAGGTTTTCGGTCACATAGTGTCGGTCGAACACACACATAGGAAGCGCAGCAATCATGTCCGGAAGCGGGGAATCGGGGTTCCTGTCAATCGCCGTCACCGTATACTCCTTTGTCTGCGCATAGGGCATGTTGCATGCAAAAGTCGTATCAATTCGCGATCGCTTGTAGACGATGCATGGATAGAGAATCCTTGTGTTTTCTTTCGGCTGAAAGTAAACATGCTCTCTCGCTCTTTCCGCAATTTCCTTATCCGTCAGCGAATCGGCAAACCCAAGCGTCTTTCTGTTTTGTATACAGAATTCGGCAAGAATCCGGCACAGCTCATCATGCAGACCAGTTCGAAGCCCCATGATACACACCCCCAAGCGTCAGAATGAGACGAGGGGGCTGAACCTCAACGTTCGTCACTTTCCAGTTCACCCCCATCCATTCTGCATATCGAATGGCAAAGAAGTTCTGCACGGCGTATGCGTCCGCCACGATGCTGATCAGGTTGTTTACTTCCAGCTTGTCGTTCAGATGTTCTCCGCTTTCCAGCCGCCTGATATTCCGGGTCACGTCCCCGTAATATTTTCGCTCCGTAATCGTTTCTTCCCAAACTCCGGGCGCGCTTTCAACCGTCTCGGCATATCCAATCTTTCCGCAATACTTTGCCATTTTGACCGTCCGCCTCTATCAGCCGGACGGATTCTCCGACTCGTCGTCGCCAGGGGTCGGAGCAGGCGTCACGTCCTCTTCCAGCGCAATGGCGGAAAGAACGCGCGTGTTCGCGCCGGAGACGCGGGTTTCCAGAAGGCTGACCTGCTGGTTAAAGTTGATATCGAAATCGGTGAAGTGACTGATCTCGCCGCCCTTGGTCGCGCCCAGGCTGTAGTCAGCCAGGTTGCACATGATGCCCAGCAGTTTCTTCTTCTTGCTGTCGGTCGTGGTGCGGGTCAGGCCTTCAAACTGTTCGGCCGTAATAATTTCGTTCACGTTCAGCGCGGCCTTCAGTTCGTTCACGTTGTCGTAGATGCGGCGGCCGTTCATGTCGCGGGCCAGCAGCATTACGTTCACCAGATGCGGCGTGCAGAAGAAGTCCGGCAGGCCCGAGCCCTTGTATTTCTCCCGGGCGTACAGCAGCGTCTGAATAACCGCTTCGGCGTAGATATAGTTCTCGCCAAAGCTGGCGGCGGTTCCCGTGCCCTGCAGGCTGGCCTTCATCCCCGTAATGTCTACGTCCGTGTGAATCGTGTAAAGCTCGTCGTCCAGCCAGATCGGGCGAATCTTGGTCGGATCAATCTTCCCGTCGGCGCCGTCGGCGCGGCCATCGCCGACCATGATGCCCATGGCAAGTTCCTCGTTCAGGTTCATCCTGTCAATGTTGTACATATACTGCACCACATCGAAATCGGTAATGTCGATGATGTCGTCACGGTCCAGTTTGCTCTTAACATAAACGGTCTGCGGGTCGGTGGTACGGGAAAGCAGGCTCAGGTTGCCGCGGAACGCCTTCTGCTTGCCCTTCTGGTAGCCCTTCGCGCGCAGGTTGGTGATGCTGCGCATGTCCGTTTCACGGGTACGGATGCGGGAAATCGGGCTCTTGTGAACCTTTGCCAGAACCTTGGCAATCCAGCCCTGGTCGGTGGTCAGCAGCTCCGGCGCACCGGGGCGAACGTCCTTGTATTCCGGGAACAGCGTGGAAATGTTATTGAACCCGAGATCGGCGTGCGCCATATCGCCGCTGTTCTCGCTGGCATACATTTCCAGCGCCGCCTTCCAGCTGCCCACGCCGGAGCTCTTTGCGCTCGCAAGAATCTTCTGCTGGTCGGCATGACAAATCACATTCTCGTTCTTGTCGGTTTCCTTATCGAAAACATTATGCTTCATTTCGGTTTCCTCCTCGTTTTTATCCTGCTGGGAATTATCGTCCTCTTCGCTCTGCTCGATCGCTTTCTCAAGCATCGCATATACGACGACCTTCTGTTTGTCGGTCAGCGTATCAAAAATTTCGCCGGCGGTTTCGCCCGCGCCCGTCTCCTTTTTGCCTTCATCCGGTTTTTCTTCTTCGCTCTCGTCCGCGTGTTCCAGCTCGATCGATTCGCCGGTATAGAAAATCCCCTGTTCCCGATCCTCTTCCGTCGTTCCGTCGCTGTGGACAATAACGGAATCAATAAACGCTCCCGGATTCGCTCCTGCCAGAACCAGGCTGACCTCGCGAATCATGCCGTGGATCACATTTCTGCCCTGCTCTTTAAGCTGATTGGCGTAAATGGAAAGCGCGGAGATGTCGCCGTGTTTTACCAGCATCTTGGCGGTCTGACCGCTCTCTGTGGGGTTGAACGCGCCGTAAACATAAACGCCGTCCTCCCTGTTTTCAAGTACGGCGTGTCCAAGCACGCTCCCCGGTTCGCCGTGTTTGTGTCCCCATACAAGGGGTACGGTCTTCCCGTCGCAGTCCTTGAATGCGTCTTTCATAATTGTCCGGCCGTCGGAGCAGCGAATGTTGTTTCGCGTCGCCCAACCGCTGAAGTCGAATTCTTTATCCATTTTGACCTGTTCCTTCCTCCTGCCGCGCTCCTTCGTCGTCGGGTTCATCTGTAAGCAGGCTTTTCTCAACATCTTCTGAAGCGCTCAAATTTTTGTTTCTCAGTACATCCGCGTTCGGGTCGTCGCTGGGTCTCATTCCAACAATTTGTCGTATTTCGTTGCTCGTCATAATTTCGTTTCGCGTAAACTTATCGGCAATTTCAGCCAGATCGTTAACCGGAACGAGCTTGAACGGGTCACGGAAGAACATAATCGTCTGTCGCTGAGACCGTGCGGTTTTCGTCAGGAATTTGCGGCGCATCTCGTCGGCGATGGCTGCCAGAATCGGTTCGATCGTCCGGTTGTAGTAATTCAACATCGTCTTATCGTCGGCCGAACCATCCAATATCGCCTGAGTGATCCCTAACTGGCTGTATAGCATACTCGTCAGGTATTCAATCTGCTTCATCAGATTATTCTCGACCGGGCGGTTGAGCTGAGTAATTCGCTCGGTACCGTCCGTGTAAGCGATGCCGTATTTCCCGCTGGACAACTGCCGTTCAATGTCCTGTCGGCGCTGCTCCGCCTGCGCGCGGCGCTGTTCGGTTTTGATAAGGTAGGGCAGCTGAATGATCAAATCCAGTTTTCCGCTGCTTGTCTGTTCATCGATTGCGTCCAGCAGGTTCAGCTTTCGCACCAGCCGCTGCATCGTCGAATTGGGCTCATTGATAACCGCATACATGGGGTTTTCAATAATCGCCAGCGTTTCTTTCGGAAGGATCACTTCCCTGCGCCGCCCTTCCGCCTGATTGTAAACCTCAACGCGGACATGCTCGGGGTACCAGTCGCGGATTCGTCCCGTCCGCATGGTGTAAATCTTAAAATTCCCGGATTCTTCCGGTTCGTCGTCCGTATCGACCGGAACCATCGCAACGCAGCCTTCATCCAGCATGCTCATCACAACGTCCTGTATGAATGCCCTGCCGGACTGATCGATGTTGGCCTCCAATGTCAGACAGTTGTTCAAACAGGAATCCACCACGTCGACAAACCGATTGTTCGCATCCATTTTTACATGCTGAATCGTTATGGATGCCACGTCCATAGCAATCCGATTATAAACGGATGTCACAATCGACTTCTCGTTTCCGCAGCTGAACCGCATCCGATCCGGCCGATACCCGTAGGAAGGCCCCAGGTTGTAATACCCACCGGTGGGATCTTTGTTCTTAAAAATATTCCAGGCGTGTTTGAGCCTGCCAATCAGTCCCATATCCTCTTCCTCCTGTTTCTCGTGCTGTTAACGGCTAAAAAAAGAACCGTAAGCGCTGCGCTTACGGTTCTGGCTCGGACGATTTATCAAATTTTCTCGATCTGCTCTTCCGTGCAGTCATAGAGCGGCCATTCGCCCTGAGCGTCCTCAGGTTCGTCGCTTTCAACCGTATAATAGGTCACGCCGTCGTTTTCCCCCCGATACACGTCAATAATCTCGCCCGTAATATTTTTCCCGCGAATTCGAACTCGTTCGCATAACGCAAAAGACATAACGCTCAACCCCTTTCCAGTCGTCGGTCGATGTAAGCCGTGATAAAACGAGCGCTTCCATCCGGGCCGTCATTCATCCACACGGTTCGGAAACTGCGCTTCCTATCAACCCCGAGCTTCATCGGTGTGCTGAATCTTTCCTGCCCGCCGGGGACGATCTGCCTGTCCTCCTTTTTGGAAAGATCGAATTCTTTCTCCATGTCGCAGAACAGTTCTCTCTCGCTGTCTGCTCCATAGCCGATTCCGAAAAAATCATCGGAATGCTTCGCGCCTGGTTTCAGACAATAAAGGCTCAATTTATTCCGGTGAACTGAAGCCCCTTTTTCGCTGCGATAGTAACCATCGCCTGAGCATATGCCATACCCGCTGCTCAATCAAACGCCTCCCTGTTTATCTTGTATGCGATATAACCATCCATCATGGCAGCCACCGCGTCGATCTTCTGTTCGTATCGTTTCTTCAGCAGCTTGCGGTTGCCGTTTGTGTCTTCCATTGCAATGCAGTTGCCCATTGCAAAACTCATCAGGCTCTCGTCAAACAAAAGCATCCGTTCCTCGGAAAGCTTTTTCAGCTCTCCCAATGGAACGGATTCCGTCTTGGCTCCCTGTATTACTTTTTCTATTCCGAACGGGCCGTTTTCGCTTTCCCATCGCGCAATAAACTCCTTCGCGTTGTATGGGTCGTATCCCAAACAGCGCACATCGTATTCCATTTCGGAAATGTGCGCGTCCAAATCGTCGTATACGGCCATCATGTCCAACACGGTTCCGTCCATCACGACAAGGCTGCCCTCTTTGATAAACTCCTCATATTTGGAATGCATCGCCGCCGGAAGTTTGTCAAATGTCAGCGTCGAAATGTAGTTGCGCGTCTTTATACCGAAACTCCCATCGCCGATAGGGAACAAAAAAGTGAATGCACAAAAGTCGTCTCCCTGCGAAAGGTCACAGCCCATTGCGCAGGGCATTCTCCAAAAACTGCGTTTGCGATGCGGCTGAATTTCTTCATAAGAAAAGTAATACGTATATCCTTCCATAGGGATTCCAAAGCGTTTTGCCAGCGTATCGTTGCGTTCCGAAGGCGATTTTTCAATATTGTCCACATCTCGCTGATACGTCTCGTAGCTGACCGTCTGCCCCAAATTCGGGTTCGCTTTCAACCACATTTCCGGTCGTCCGATTTCATCCTGCGAATCGAGTCGATAGTACCAGATGCTGATCCAAGGCGCTTCGATCTCCCCTCGCAGGATCTTCATCAGCTTCATTTTGATTGTGTCACCGATCGCATTGCGCACCGTGCCCTCCGAACTGATTGCAACGATCAGATAATCGTCAATCTTTGAAGAACCCTGTTCAATCGCACCCACAACGTCTTCACGCACGTCGCAGGATAGCCATTCGTCAACCGTGGCGATTTTCGTCCGCATGCTTTGAAGCTTGTCAATGCTCATCGGTACCGTTTCAATTCGGCTGTTGGTAATAAAGTTTTCAATCCCCTTCTTTGTGCTTGCAAGTTTTACTCGATTGGCGCGGCTTCCCGTTGTGTTTTGCAAACTGCCCTCGGTAAGGAATTGGAACAACGGCCCGCGGGCGCGGGTTATCGCCGTGCGGATCGGAGAAATCGTCTCGTCTGCCTGGCGCATCGTATAGGCGGTCGCTATCTGGTGCGTGGTGCTCGTATCGATGTTGAGAAAATAGCTCTGAATGCAGCTTGCATACATCGTCTTTGCCGCGCCTCGCGCGACGATCAGGTATTGCTTGTTGCACAGTCGTTTCTTGATTCGCTTGCGAACGTAACGCATTCGCGTTCCGTCTTCGTTTGGCACTGGAACCGTTTGTTCAACAAAATAGTACCAGCCAAAAATCGATTCGGCCCATAGCTTGAAACTGTCCAGCAGCTTCAAATCCGATCCGTCCGTCAGCGTCAGTTCTTCCTCGCAGTATGCGATAAACCCTTCGACAGCTTTGTCGTCGTAATACATTCCGGGGTTGTCGATCAGCGCGTCGATCCGATGCATCTCCATTTCAATTTCTTTGCATATCGGAATTCGACCCGCCATCACGGCGTCGCGAAAAGCCCCATAGTAACGGGGTACGGCTGTGTTGGAAAGCATTTATCCTCAATCCTTTGGTTTCCGCGCTTTTTCAATCGTCTGCTGAAGGGAATACCATTTTGCCACCTTGCTCAGGTCGTCTAAACTTACCGTGCTCAAGTCGGCGTCCTTGTAGTCGTTAATGTCGAATTCCTTTTCCTTGTCGGCAAACATCCTGCCAACCGCTTTTGATACAAGCTTGGCCAGCGATTGCTGCGCAAGATCCTTTGCCGCGTTGGAAAGCAGCGTTTTAACAACGCTCGTCCCCCGGGACTTTTGCCGCGCAACGAGGTTGTCATACTGCTCTTCCATATTCAGACGATTGATGCGGGAACGAAGCTCGTCGTCGCTCATCGAACCGGCCCTGCGTCGAATCTTTTGTCCGGCTTTTTCGGCCTTTCCTTCTCCGCCGCCTTTTTTGCCGTTTCCCGTCTTGTGTCCAAGCTGCTCAGGCGTGCGCCGCACGCCCCATTTCATTCCAAGGATTCCATGATGGGTCAATTCGTTATTCAAGCGATCATCACTCCTTTTTCTCAATCAGCCAAACCATTCCGGCGCATGCCGCACGCTCTGTAACGCCGGAAGCTGTTTGTCATTTCGTCTTTCTGATTCATGACAAAAAACCTCTGAAGCACGCTCAGAGCCTTATAATGCTTTATTCGTTCTATGACGTTTTATCTGATTTCATCCAGCATTTTTCTCCGCCGTCGCGTTGATTCGCCATTCCAGTTCGTTCGCCAGTTTATTCATGCTTTCGATCGCCGCAGAACTGCCCGGCGGATCGAACATCAGGCGCACCTTGAAATAGACGTAGGATCGAACAGCATTCACATTCGGATAGCTGCCCAGAAAATCGGACCATTTCGCTTTATCGTTCTCGATCTCAAATCCATCGGTCGGACCTACACCAAGCTGGGTCAGAATCATCAGCACAGAATTGATGTGGATGATGATATCCGTGTCAAAGTCCGTGCAGCCCTCATCGATGTTGAGCAGTTTCTTGATTGAAGTAAGAATACTCTCCATCACCCGGCCTCCTTCTGTCGATACTCCGCCAGCGCCTTCGCATACTCTTCAGTGTTTACATAACCGCACGAATAGAACTCCGGACAGAATCCGCGATAGATGCATTCCGGCACCATCACGGAAGCCAGTACCGGATCGACGGATTTCACCTTTTCTTTTACTTCTTTCCATGCCTCACGAGTATCAGCGGAAGCCTGATTGCAGAGTCGTCTGCGGCTGATAAAAATCAGTGCCTGCGCGTTTGCTTCACACTCGTGCAGCACGGGAGCATCCTGCGTCTTTTCATCGCGGTTCACGCCGGTCCGGTCTGTTCGCTGTGTCGATACCCAATGTTCGATGCCAAACTTGTGCCGAACAAAATGCACGGACACCCAGCTCTTCAGATTCGCCCATTGCCACGAGAACTTAATTCGCCGAATTGGACTATGCTCTGCAAGCAGAATCGTTTTCTTCCAGGAATCCGTAGGATAGTTCCCCGACCCCTGTCTGCTGATGGTCGTTCTCGCCGATCGTTTCACCTTTGTCCAAACGTCGTTGTATTCAATCCATTTAATCATCTTTCTCACCTTTTCTTCCATGGACATGTGTCAAACGGAGTTCTCACAACAGGTTCCGTCACAAGTAACGACGCGTCGCCAAAGTGCAGCGCGTTATGCGTTTCATGGGTCGTACATATCAGATATTCCGGATCCAGTAAATACTCTGTAATTTTTCGAATGTCGTCAACGGTAATCGGGTTCATATGATGAATATAAATTCGTCCATGAATTTCATATCCGTCAATTCCAAGATCACATCCGAGATCCCGCGCAATCACCTGATCACGAATCGCCCGCCATTCGGCTGAGTGATAAAACCCCTGATTCAAATATCGTTCGAACCCAAAGGTATCCTGTCCGACCGTCCCATCCAGTTTAAGATACTCGAATCGATCTATAAAATTTTTCAGCTTAATCAGCTCAGTATAGTTTTTAATATTCGTCAATCGCTTCATCGTCATGCCCGCTATATCGCTGCATCGCCTTCAACGCATTCGCATAAAGGTCATCAAGCCGTCCCTGAGACCGGATCGCCTGTCTCTTTGCCTCTTTCAGTTCGAGGTCTTTTTCCGCAAGCTGTTGATTAAGCTTCTCGCTTTTCGTCGCCAGCTTTAGAAAATGAGTCGTCTCCTGTGAAGAAGCTGTACCGTTACGCAGCCGCTCCTCCACAAGATCCATTGCTAATGCAATCATCTGGTTTTCCCGGGCCTCCGGTGTAAGAGCGGGCCGCATTCTTGGCAGAGTCGCGGAGGACTCCGTCGTTTTTGCCCTCTTTGGCACAACTTTGTCCCCCTTTCTATTCGTTTTAATGATACTTAGATGAGCTTATAGAGCAGCCGTCCCGCTGAAAGGAGAAAAGATGAAGGAAACCTCAAGAACGGGATCAAGCGCAATGCGCTATCGAGTGGCCAAACCCCATAAGCTCATCTAAGCATCATCGCCAATACTAAAAACATTCCCACAAAATTCCCTCCGGAGAATTTTCAAAGAGGCCGGCGATGCAGGG
>CALDMA010000096.1 GCA_937915075.1 uncultured Oscillospiraceae bacterium | reverse complement strand
GTGACTTGCAGGAAACGCTGGAGCATGGCGGCGACCTGCGCGCGCTGGGCGTCCGCGCCCGGCGCGACGCAGTTCTTGCCCACGCCGTTCAGGATGCCGTTCTGCGTCGCCCAGAGGAGCGCGTCCTGCGCGTAAGCGCTGATCTCATGCGCGTCGCTGAACTGCAAGCTACCGTTCACTTCGGGCGTTCCGCAGAAGCGGTAGAGCAGCGTCGCAAGCTGCTGGCGCGTCACGCTCGCCTCGGGATTGGTGCCGTCGGAAATACCGTTGGCCTTCGCCCACGCGGTGCCGACCTCGTACCACTTCTGACCGGCGCTCGGCGTCGTGTCGACGCCCGCGAGTCTCGCCAGCACGGTGTTGACCATGCCGCGGGTCATGGGCTGGTTCACGCCGAAGTTGTTGCCGCCCACGCCGTTGAAGATCTCGCGCGAGGTGACGAAGTTGACCTCGTCACGGCTCCAATGGTCGCGCGTATCGCGGAAGTCCTTGGAGTTATCGATGATCTTGACGGTCGCGCTGCCGTCCACGGTCAACTGGACGCCGTCCTCCGTCGGCTTGGAGTCTTTCACGATCTCCTCCGTGCCATCGGGGTGGACGATGACCGCCACCGTGCCGGAGTTGACGTCAGAGACCGGAATCTCGATCTTGGTCTCGCCCGCGTTCTTCGGCAGCTCGACCTTGACGGTGGGGGCGGAATTACTGTCCTCGCCCGTCTTGACCTCGGTCGGGATCTTGACCGCTTCGCCGGACTTCTTCGCATCCTCGACCGCCTTATTGCTGATCTTGGTCTCGGCCTCGGTCTTGGAATTGCCGTTCTCCGTGGTCGTGATAGTCGTGCCGGTGGAGCCGTTGGGTGCGGTCGTCTTCGTGGTCTCCTTGCCGTTGGTCACGCCGTTCGCGTCCGTCTTGGTCTCGGATTTCGTCTCGGACTTCGTGCCGTCCGCCTCGGTTTTGGTCTCCGTCTTGGTCTCGGTCTTGGAGCCGTCCTTAGCGGTGGTCGTTTCGGTCTTGCTCGTGGACTTCGAGCCGTCCACACCGGTGTTGGTCTCGGTCACGGTCTCGACCGTGGTGCCGTTCGACTTCGTGGTGGTCTTGCTCTCGGTCTTGCTGGTCGAGCCGTCGGGATTCTTCGTCGTTTCGATCACCGTGCCGTCGGACTTGGTCTCCGTCTTGGTCGTGGAGCCGTCGGAATTCTTCGTCGTCTCGGTCGTGGTGGTCGTGGAGCCGCCGGAGCTGCTGCTGCCGGAGGAACGTTGCCACAGGGTGACAACACCCTCGGCCTCATAGTTGCCGTCCTTGGAAATGAACACCCACTTATAAGCGGTGTTCGCCTTGACCTCGGTATTCACGGACAGCGCATTGCCATCCTTATCGACCCACTGCAACGTACCGGCCACGCTGAACGTACCGGTCAGCGCCGCGTCCGCAAGCGTCTTGCCGCTGGAGGTAATAAGGGTGTACTTCGGCTCGCCCGTCGGCGTCGCCTTTTTGAGCGTGATCCTCACAGAGTCATTGATCTCCAGATACTTCTCGGCATCATCGGGAATGAATTTCCAATCTGCCCAGTAGTCATCGCTCACCGCGGGAATCTCCTCGGGATTAAACCACTCAAATGTGCCCGTGACCTCGCTCCCATCGTTCGGGTCTTTCATCGCACCGGAAAGCGTGATGCTCCCCAGCTTTTCGCCATAGATAAGTGTATCCTTGCTCAGCGTCGGCTGACCGGCCGGTTCGATCTTACTGATCGCGTTCACCTTGATGATCAGCACGAAGTCCTTATAGTTGGCGGATATTACCGTCACCTGAACCTCGCCGACCTCGCCCGTCGTAGTCTCGCCGTTTGGCAGGATCGGCAGGAGCACCTTGCCATCCTTGATCTCCGCCAGAGTCGTGCCGGGCGCACCATTGCCATAGTACCCGGGAAGATAGACCGACAGCTGGTCATAGCTCACACTTCCGTACTCGCAGCCTGACACAGTCAGCTTCGGCAGATACTGGGCCAGATCGATCTCATAGGTCTTCGAAAGCTTGTTGACGATGGTGAGTACTTCACGCGCGGTCACACTTTCGGACGACAGCACCGCCTTCTCGATCCGGTAATTCGAACCGCTCATCTCAAAGTCCTTTGTACGCAAACCATCCTCGAAAGCATAGTTCTCGTTCAGCAGCTTGACCGTGAAGAAAATGGTCTTTGCATCGCCCACGCCCGCGGAGTCGTAGTGCGCGTTGACGATTTCATAGCCGCCATTGGTCAACTCCTTGTTCAGTAGATTATTATAACCACCTACGAGGGACTTGAAGCTGAAACCGGACACAGGAAGCAAGTCCGTGCCGTTATAGGTCCTGACTGCTTTATCGATTGCGACCTCCACCTTGTGCGGCTCGATCGTCCATTCCGCCGTCTTGCTGCCCGTATAATTGCCCTTGCCGGTAACGGTGACGGTATAGTCGCTGCCCGCGTTGGTCTTGCTTTCAACAGTAACATCGTAGTCCGTGCCTGCGGTCAGCTTTTTGGCGTTCAGCTCTACATCGGTAACGGAGGGCGTTTTTGCCGTGCCGTCGTAGACGAAGGCGCTGTAATCCAGCGTGACAGTCGCTTCCGCGATGCTGGCTTTCGCCACCTCCACGGTGACTGCATTGCTCAGGACACAGCCCCCCTTGGCCATGACCGCGCCGCGGATCGTGTGGCTGCCCGCGTTCAGATTGGCGGGGTGATAACCCTCGCTCGCGCCAGAGTTGGGAATCTGCTCCCATTTGCCGCCCGTCAGCTCAAACCAGGAGTGAGTAAGAGTCTCAATGTTCTTGGGGGTGACGTCAAGCTTGAGACTGGCAGCGAAAGTTCCGGTCTCGCCGTAGACCGCGTTTTGCGGGGTGTTGAGGGTCACGCCGGTGATCTCCGTCTTGACCACGGACACGTCGCTGGCAGTCGTCCCCAGCAGCTGCTCGGCAGTGAGCCATTTGCCGTCGGCATTGAGGCTGTCGCCGCCGGTCAGGAGGTCGCCCAGCACGATGGTGGGGGCGTTTGCCTCAGGGTCGGCATCTTTTTTGTAGATGTTCAGCGTACCGATCTTGCCCTTTTTTGTGCCGGAGTCCTTGATCGTCGCCTTGGCGTTCACGCTCAGCGCGTCGACGCTGTGACCGTTCAGATCGAAGATGAACGGATCGTTGATCTGAACCGTAGTTCCGGTCACGTCCGCCAGCAGCTTGAGCATGTAGCCATTGTTTTGCTTCGCGTAATTGAGCGCGTTTCCGAGGGTGTCATAATAGGTGACATTCGCGCCCACCGTCACGCTGGCGACCATCTCCTTGCCGCAGAGCTTGCAGGTGCCGTCATCGTTTATCTCCGCGTGGGGGCAGGTGTAGCCGCAGGCGCACTTGTTATCGCTATTAAAGTTGCTGTGGGTGTGCGGCACCACATAGACGGTCCGGCCTTCGTCCGTATGGGCGGTCGAGTAGACATCCAGCAGATTTGTGCCGTCTTTGTCGTAGGCGAAAGTATAGCCGTCAACCAGCAGATCCGCCAGCGCACCCACATCTTTATCGTTCCTGTCATAGGCTGCGATGGCAGGGCTTGCATTGGACTTCGCTGGATTTTCGAACACGCCGCCGCTGATCTGGAGGTCGCCTACATCCTCACGTTTCAACACTCGCGCAGAATAGGTGCCGCCCTCGATGGTCACAGAATAGCCGCTCAGGGGAGAAACGCATACTGCCGTGCCGCCTATATGTTCGCCAAAATAACTACTCATAGTATACTTATTGCGAACGCCACCGGCGTTATTGCCGCTGCTGTCCTTCAGGGTGACATTTACGCGATCAGAGAGGATCAGCAGGTTGCCAGAGTAATTGCCGGAAAGTGTCTTGCCGTTCCAGTCGACGGTAAAGTTGTATTCTTCTACGCCAACGGAGGCCGCGATGTTGATGTTTGTCTCATCGGTAAGCGCAACATCCTGCAGCAGCGTCAGCGTGCCGCCGCCGCTGGTCTTCGCCGCGTTGAAGGCCGCTCCGATTTCCCTATAATAGGAGACCGTCGGGGTTTCACCCGCCGCCGTGACGCTGGCGACTGCCATGGGCATTCCGCAGGCCGTGCACTCGCCCGTTTCGCTGTTCATCCCGGGGTGCTCGCAGACGTAGCCGCAGGCGCAGGTGCTGCTGCCAGCGGCGAACCCATGGGTATGCTTCACGACGACCAGAGCCATGTCATGCTCGGCGTACTTATTTTTGGTATACGCACCGGCAAAAAGGCCCTTGTCCACGGTCCACGTCTTAGCGTTCTCGTCATAGCTGCGCAGTCCGAACGCCGTGCCCGCGGGCAGATACTCCGACAGAGTCTTGCCCTCCGGGACCTTCAGGCCGTAGACCAGCGTCGCGCCCGGTTTGAGCGTCAGGCTGCCGCTCGTCAGCTCGCCGCTCGTCAGCTCGATCGCGGGGGCGGGGAGAAGCTCCGCGTCATTGTCCTTATTGCTGCCGATCACGACCGCGGTTCCCTCCACCGTCACGCTGCCGCCGGTGATCCGGATCCCGCATTTCCCGTCGGTAGGCAGTTCCTGACTGATCGTTCCGTTTTTCAGCGTCACGCTGCCGCCGGTGACGGTCAGTGGGATCTGTATGATACTGCTATCTTGGTCGTCGTGGTAGACATGCCATGTCTTCCCGTCCATGTCAACGGTGACCGTGCCGCTCGTGACGGTGACGTTTTCACTCACATCCTGCGCCAGCGTCACCGTGCCGTTGTTCTTCGCCGCCGCGTTGATGGCCGCCTGCAAAGAGGCGTACTGCTGCCCGTCATACTCTGCCGACTTTCCTATACCGCAGACACAATCTCCGTTCTGGAAGTTGTGCTTCTGATCAACGGGAGTCAGGTCACAATACTTGCAGCTTATTGTGTGGGTCAGGCCGTCAGCGTTGGGGGTATACTGCACCGAATGGTCTGCTGTCCCCATCTTCTTCCCGCAAACGCAGTAGCCGGTATGCTGACTTTCATCCTTGAAAGTCCACGTCGAGACGCTGTGCGCCTCAGTTCCTCCGTCAAAGCGGCATAGCTTGCAGGTCTGCGTGTGCGTGTCCTCGGTGTACGTGTACTCCCACGCATGAGCTTCGCACTTGGTGACGGTAACGGAGGTTCCGTCGGTGTTGCCGTATTCGCACGGCGTGTTCAGATCATCCGTCTTGACGCGCTTCATGCCATCGGCGATGGTGACCTTCACCGTACCTTTGGCGTTGGCGCCGGTGCCGTTTCCGATGGCCGCCGCGCCCTCGCCGCCCGACTTGGCCGTTACCGTGCCGCCGGAAATGGTCACCGTCATGGTGCTTTCATAGTTGTAGTTGGCGCTTGTGCCGATGCCGGCGCCGCAAAGGTCAGAACTGCCCAGCGCTCCCTCCACGGACGAGCCTGTCGCTGTGATATTGCCGCCGTAGATGTTCAATGCAGTTTTGCAGGCAGTGCCCGTGCTGATATAAATGCCCGCGTTGGCGCCATACATATTGCTGCCGGTCAGCACCAGCTTGCCGGTGCCGCCGCTCTGCGCATAGATATTCAGAGTTCCCTCATTCTCGAGGTAAATGCCCTTGTTCAGCGTCACCGTCACATCGTCGCAGAGGATCAGGTTGACGGTGCCAAGGACACGAAGCGGATTATCCGCTATAAAGCTGGTATCGGCGGCGAACCAAGCCGTTCCGTCCGCAACTACGTCCTCGAAGCCGTCCGCCGTCAGCAGCGTGCAGTTCCCCTGTGCCTTCGGCTTGCCGTCCGCGCCAATGTAGGGAAACTCGTCCGCGGGGCGCTCCGCGACGGTGGTATTGCCCACCACGCCGTGGGTATCGGTGCTGTATGTGGACGCCGTGCCGTTAGCATCCTGATAGCGGTAGCCGTTAGCCAGCAGGTCCGCCGCCGTGCCGTCGGCGTTCCAGATGCTGCACCCATTTTCCACATCGGTGGTATAGGTTCCGCCGGTAAGGGATGCCGTGCCGCCCGCGACCTGCAAAGCGTAGGAGCTTTTGCCGTGGATCGTGCCGCCGCTGACGGTCAGCGCACCGCTTCCAATGTATATGCCCTTGTTTCCGGTGAGCATGCCGCCCCGAATATCCGCCGTGCCGCTGCGCACAAGTACCGCGCAGTTTTGGGTCGTAACAACATTAGATGTACTATCCCCCTTGTCCGACGTGACTTCGATGGTGCCGCTCTCCACCGTCAGAGTGCCATTGTAGCCTACATGGATCGCCTGACCGCCGTTGGGCTGCACGATCTTACCGTCGCCTGTGCTATTCAGGACGGTCAGGCTGCTGCTGCTGCTTTTGCTGCCTCCGATGTAAAATACAGCGCTATACTGGTAAAATGTGCTCGCCCCTTCGGTTGTCTGTATGGTATGCCCGTTCAGATCCAGAGTAATATTGCCGCTTTGCAGTTTGATGCCGTAGCTTAAATCGGATTCGTTTTGGGGGATCGTCACGGTATCCAGCAGCTTCACCGCGGCGCTCGCCGCCTCCTGCGCGTCGGTGAACGCCGTCACAATGTTGGTGTACGGCGTGGTCGTATTACCGATGGTGACCTCCGCCACGTTCTCCGCCGTTCCCTCTGCCGTTCCCTCTGCCCCTGCCATGGCCGACAGCCCCAGGCAGAGCGCGAACGCCAGGAACAGACTCAAAACTCTCTTCTTCATGTGGTTCCTCCTTGAATACATACTTTGCGATTCTATCTTCAGCCCTCGTTATATTAGGGCACAGTTTTCATGCGCAGCGCTTAAGGCGGTTTTGTTCCCAGCGGTTTCCGCCCCTTGCCGGCGCAGAGAGAAATTGTCCCGTAGGGTTCCCCTACGGGACAAAGGGGCACGCCCCTTTGTCCATAAGCTTGTTTTGAGGAGTATACCACGGCTGCGCGAAAATGTAAATCATACCAAAGTATGAGACCCGACATGCTTCGCATACTTTGATCCGCGCAATAGCAGATCACTGTCCCGAGCTTTGCAAAACCCGGCACCGCGTCGTTTGGCGTGATGCCGGGCTTCATGCTCAGTTCCATTCCTCAGCCAAGAGGAAGTCGCCGATCGTCCAGGCCGTGCCCGCGCCCGGAATCGATGAAGGTCAAAGACTTCCCGGGGGACGTACTGTCAGCAAGCGTGCAGCCGTTCATCTCTACGGTCATATTATTGCCAAAGTAATGGTGTCGCCGTTGTCAGCGTTGGCGATGGCGGCGAGACCGATATTATTGACCGGTTCCTTGCGGCAGAGGTCCGCGAGACCATCCGTGCTGTCAGCAAGCGTGCAGCCGTTCATCTCTACGGTCATATTATTGCCAAAGTAAATTCCATTAAAGAAGTTATCTTCTTCATCACGAACGGAATCCTCCGTGAAAGAGCAATTCGTGAAAGGTGTATTCTTGGCATAGGAGTACACGCCGCAGTAAGCGGCATCGTAATCTTTCGGCTTGCCAAAACAGCAGTTGGTAAAGCTGATTGTCGCTTCGGGATCGTTGAAGTCGCAGCAACCGGCCGGATTGCAGTTATTCACGGTGACGGTCGGATCATTCTCGGAATTCACCACCTCGACCGGGTCGTGGTACACGAGCCTTTCCAACGGCGAGGAGATCTCCGCCGCACTGTCCGGCGGAACGGATTGAAAAGAGGTGCCCTCATGAAAAAGCAACTCCTGATCATACCGTGCCAACACAACTCCATAGGGCGAAATCAGCGATGGGTCAAATGGCCCATCGCTTTTCTTTGCCCAAAAGAGGCAATCAACGCGGGAAATCCGCATATAGTTTACCATTCTTAAGGAGGTGTTTCTTTGCAAGTAAAGGACCTGATCGTGACCTGTATCTACCCTGAAGATGGGGCAAGCATATCCCAGATCATCCATGGATCATTTGTGGTATTTCTTCAAAAAGAGCTTGGAAAATTTGAAAAACACCCTTGCTATGACGTATAAGATATATGATGAATGGTCGCTTATTTCAGGAGGACGATCATGTACTTAGAGATAAGCAACCCCATGGATTATCATGTGGCGCTATACATTAGACTATCAAAGGAGGATGAAAGCGAAGGCCCATCACAGAGTGTGACCAACCAGAAATCCCTACTGGATGAGTTCGCACGCAAACACCGTCTACAGGTCTACGACACCTACATCGACGATGGCTGGAGCGGAACAAGCTTCGACCGTCCGGCCTTCCAACGCATGGTGGCGGACATTGAGTCCAAGAAGGTCAATATGGTCATCACCAAAGACCTCTCCCGATTGGGCCGCGACTACATTATGACCGGCCATTACATGGAGCGGTACTTCCCTGAGCATAGAGTGCGCTACATCTCCCTCTTGGACGGTATCGATACCGGCGTGGAATCCAGTGCAAATGACATCACGCCCTTCCGCGCCATCATGAATGATATGTACGCAAAGGACATCTCCAAGAAGATCAAGTCTGTCAAACGGGATAAGCAGCGTAAAGGTCAGTTCATTGGCGGGAAACCAATGTATGGCTACAAAATGCACCCAACGGAAAAAAACAAGATCGTCATTGACGAGGAAGTTGCTCCAGTTGTGCGGCGAATCTTCACTATGGCGCTGGATGGTATGAGCTGCCGCGAGATTGCGGCAACGCTCAACGAAGAGGGTGTTCCTACGCCCGCAGCCTACTGTGGCTGGAACATGGGCCGCAAAGGCCCTTACGCAGGGCTGTGGAGCAGCGAGCGCATTTCCGATATGCTGCAAAACGAAACTTATATTGGCAATATGGTGCAGGGACGGCAGGTGAAAATCAGCTACAAATCCAAGAAATGCCTGAAGCAGGATCGTGAAAACTGGGTAGTGGTTGAAAACACCCATGAACCGCTGATCGGCAAAGAGACCTTTTATAAAGCACGGATGTTGGTCAACAGCCGCAGGCATACCCGCAGCAGAACCTATGACTTCTTACTAAAAGGCTTGATCTTCTGTCATGAATGTGGTTATCCCATGGCGGTGTTGAATCGCCCGCCGGTTTCCGGCGAAGATCGATTGTTTTTCGTATGCCGAACCTACCAGCGGTTCACCAAAACAAGCGTCTGTTCCTGCCACTCCATCAAAGAACAGGTCGTTACCGAAGCAGTTCTTGCAAAGGTCCGAGAAGTCTGCGAAGCTTATCTTGACCCCCAAAAGCTGCAGCCTATCGCTGCGGATGCAGTGGAAAAGGCTCGTAAAGCGGAAAATCACGAGGCAGAGATCCAAGTGATCCAAAGTAAGATCGACAGTCTGACGGCAAATCTGGATAAGATGTATATGGATCGACTGACCGGACTGCTTGCAGAAACTGACTTCGAGCGTATCTATCAAAGGGTCAAGATAGACAGAACCTCTCTGGAAGAAAAGCGGAAGGAACTGGAAGCGCAAAAAAAGAGCCCGGTCAGCACAGAAGGCCGGGCAAAAGAACTGGTGCAGCAATTTCTGAAATCCGCCTACACCAGTCGCGAACTTCTGGTCAGTCTCATTGAGCGTGTGGAGCTGACCGAAGACAAGCAAATCATTATCAAATTCCGCTTCCGTGAACCGGAAGCGATTGCTTAGGGCAAATCGTTTACAATAGGCGAGTCGCGATACATAGCTTCTTGAGATGCCGAGCTTTTTGGCGATCTCGCGCTGGGTGCGCGGCATCCGGCCCCCGAGGCCGTAGCGCAGCGTGACGATCTCGCGCTCGCGGTCGGTCAGGCATTCGCGCACCAGACGGCGGACCAGCACGCTGTCCTCCCGGTCCTGCAGGTCGGAGAGCATCGTGTCGTCCACGCCGACCACATCCATCAGCATAAGGTCGTTGCCGTCCTGATCCGTCTCGATGGAGTCCGAGAGCGAGACCTCGCCCTGCAGCTTCTTACGCGAACGGAAATACATCAGGATCTCATTCTCTACGCAGCGGGCGGCGTAGGTCGCAAGGCGTGCGCCCTTCTCGGGCTTGAAGGTCGAAATGCCCTTGATGAGCCCGATGGTGCCGATGGAGATGAGATCGTCCTGCTCCTCGGACTGGGTGTAGTATTTCTTCACGATGTGCGCCACAAGGCGCAGGTTGTGCTCGATGAGCACGTTGCGCGCCTCAAGGTCGCCCGCGGCAAAGCGCTCCAAATACGCCTTTTCCTCGGCGGCGGAGAGCGGACGTGGGAACGAGCCCGGATTGCCGGCAAGGCGCAGGGAGAAAAACAGGCTGTTGCACAAAAGCCAAACGGCGGCGGAAAGCATATACATCAACTCCTCCCCTCACCCTATGTCGGGGCAGGAAGTCCCTATGCGTATGCTTTGCGCCGCCGTCCGTTGTTCTCTTTTCCGATTATTTCCTGTGCGTATGGCGAATGACAAAAAATGTGATGACCCAGACCGTAAAGCCGACGAGCAGATATTGCATGGCAGCGTTCTCCTTTCTGCGGTTCATTGCTTTTCGCGTTTGGCCGTCAGCTCGCGCTTGAGCCGCTCGCCGGTCGGCGTGGCGGCAAGACCGCCGAGCGCCGTTTCGCGGAACTCGACCGGCATACGCCGCCTGACCTCGCCCATCGCGTCGATGACCTCGTCGACGGGGATGCGGCTCTCGATGCCCGCAAGCGCCATGTCCGCCGCGGAGATCGCGTTCACCGCGCCGATGACGTTGCGCTTGACGCAGGGCACCTCGACAAGGCCCGCGACGGGGTCGCAGACAAGGCCCT
>CALDMA010000095.1 GCA_937915075.1 uncultured Oscillospiraceae bacterium | reverse complement strand
TTGACTGTTATGAAATGACTCTTGTCAAGGGGGAAATTGCCTGTCAAAAGCAAATATTTGAGCAAGGGCATGTGAGAAGAGCTGAGACGATCAGAATTCCGGCATTGGCCACTCTGTTATACGTGGATTGGTTACCACAGGTCAATGGTCCGCCAGGAGCTCTACTGTCTTCAGTCGTGGATCACGAAAGTGCCATCATAGTCAATACGTAGATAGCTGAACCATATTCATGTGCTCAGCTCCTCACAAATGCCCTCGCCCGAGGGACTTGAATCGAATCCATCCCTTGCTCACTTTCTATTATGGATTGGGAACTGGGTCAAGGACGAAGCCGCGAAACGCGGTGCGCAGCATCCTTGACGCATGTTTCCAAGACGTAATATCATCCCCAAGGGAATGGATACTACGCCGCGTTGGAAATGTTTCCGGTCATCATACCCCAGACAAAACAGGCCAGTTCGCGCGCAATTGCGGTTTTGGCAATATTGTGCCTGGACTTAAATGCGATGCGGTAATATTTGCGTTGCATGCGTTCATTGGCTTTATCCGCGTAAGCGATGATCTCGGCAGGATTGCCGCCCTGTCTGGCCTTGAGCGCTGCGCTCTTTTTCCCAATGGCTCCTCGATTGTAGGATTGAGCTGCCTCGACCAACAGTCGCCGTAAATGGGTGTTTCCTGCTTTTGTAATACTGGTGCGTATCTGTTTATCAGAGCTGGAATGTTCTCCGGGAACAAGACCGAGATAGGCGGCAAAGTGTTTGGCAGAGCGAAAACGCTGGAAATCGCCTACCTCAACCAGCAAAGATAATGCGGTATGAGCGGCAACTCCGCGGAAGCAGCAGAGCTTCTGCACGTTTTCTTCATAGTGCTCCAGATGGGACATTTCCTCGATTCGGGTGTCATAGACCGCAACTTTCTCATCCAGCATGTAGTAAAGAATCAAGTATTCCTGAAGGGTTTCCTTATAGAGAGGATGCTCAAAGACGAGTGTCTCCAGCCATTTGAGGTGTTTCTGTGTCCAGTAGCTCTTTCCATCAAAAGCAAAACCGTGTCGAGTAGTGAATGCGATGATCTGTTGCTTTACACGCTTCAGATCAGCCTTGATATCATCTCTCATACGGATATATTCTTTCACGGCATCATCTTCTGTGGTAGGGACATAAACGGGGCTATATAGACTAAACGCCAAGCATCTGGCAATGTTTTCTGCGTCTCGGCGATCCGTCTTGATCCGTTTCCCCTTTTCCTGATGCATCGTTGAAGGTGCCAGAATAACGCAGTCCACACCGCATCTGGTGAGTTGGTGGTAGAGTGAATAACCCAAACAGCCAGCTTCATAGCCGCAAACAAATTTGCATTCTTCACCGCGTTGCTTCTGGACACGTTCCATATACTTAATTACCTGACGGTAATCCGGTTCTGTTTGCGCAACAGCGAAGCCGCGGTCGGAATCTGCGGTATAGCAGCAAAAAGTGAAATTTGTGGTATGGACATCCATGCCGACGTAGATTATACTTGCCATGATGACTCCTCCTTGTATGTGGTAGGTCTGGTACTTTTGAGTTTGCGCTAAAAGTATGACAGGTAAATCCACGTTTTACAAGCGCAGGAGTCATTTCATATTGTCTTCAGCAGCGCAAAATATGCACCGATTTGCGTTGACCCTTGGCGTTTGCCGGGTTAATAAAACCTCGTTGTAAATCATTCCAAAATGTGGTATCTTCTTCACGGAAGCAGACACGCGAAGTTCTGCATTTTTCACACGAAAGGGCTTTTTATGAGCAAGATCCTATGCTGGTGCCGTGCTAACGCTATGCTGGTCATTTCACTGTTGGCTGCAGCTGCGACAGCGTTCCTTGTCCCTCCCGATAGGGATTACTTAGGCTATTACGACCTTAAAACACTTTCCTGCCTGTTCAGCGTTTTGGCGGTGGTAGGCGCTCTGCGAGACTTGCACATCTTTTCTGCCCTTTCCCAGCGAATGGTGCGTACTTTTTCCACGGTTCGGGGCGTGTGTACGGCACTGGTGGTCATCACTATGTTCGGGTCGATGCTTCTGACCAATGATACCGCCTTGCTGACCTTTCTCCCGCTTGGTTGGTTTGTCCTTTCCTCTACCGGTCAGGAAAAACACGCCGCGTTCCTGTTCATTCTGCAAAACTGCGCCGCCAATCTCTGCGGCATGATCACGCCCTTCGGCAATCCGCAGAATCTTTATCTCTTCAGCTATTACGGCCTTTCCGCGAAGATGTTCTTTTCGGTAATGCTGCCGCCCTTCGTCCTGTCTGCCGTCCTCATTCTCCTGTGCTGCCTGGCGTTTCCCAAGGACCGGCTTTCTGTGCCGGAAGCGCAGGCCGCGGTAGCCTCCCGCCAAGCCGCCGTCTATGGTGGACTATTCTGTTTAGCCGTTGCCATGGTGCTGCGGCTGGTACCCTATGTTCTTGGCTTGACGGTCATTGTTCTGGCGCTCTGGTTTCTGGACCGGCACGCATTGAAAACCGTAGACTGGGGACTGCTGGCTACCTTCGCCGCGTTTTTCACCTTTTCCGGCAATCTTGCCCGGATGGAACCTGTTCGGGTACTGTTTGCCCGCCTTTTGGCCCACGGGACCATGCTGATCTCCGCGCTCACCTGCCAGATCATCAGCAATGTCCCCGCTGCCATTCTGCTCAGCCGCTTCACGCAGGACGCCCGCGCTCTTCTGGTTGGCGTCAATGTGGGCGGCGCGGGGACGCTGGTGGCTTCTCTGGCAAGCCTCATTACCTTTCGGGAATATACGCGCCGCGTTCCCAATGGCGGAAAGCATTTTCTCTTCCTGTTTTCCGGGATCAGCTTTGCATTTCTGATAATCCTTCTGACTGCCATGTCAGTTGCGATGGGATAAGCTGCTGCCAACAGAAGGCGCTTTCGAAAAATTCAGCAAAATGTTTGGTCCGCTCTTGACTCTATAACCGTTGTAGAGTTTATAATGGCACCAAGTCATTCAAGCGAAGGGACCGATGCACATGGAAAAGAATCTCACGACCGGCAGCGTACTCAAAAATGTTGTCCTGTTCTCGCTGCCCTATCTGCTCTCCTACTTTCTGCAAACGCTCTACGGCATGGCTGACCTGTTCATCATCGGGCAGTTCGAGGGCGTCGCCAGCACGACCGCCGTTTCCATCGGCTCACAGGTCATGCACATGCTCACGGTGATGATCGTGGGCCTTGCGATGGGTACGACCGTCAGCATCGCTCAGGCGGTCGGCGCGGGAGACCGGAAGCGCGCGGCGCAGGACATCGGGAACACTGTGGTCCTGTTCATGGCGGTCTCCGTCACGCTGACGGCGGTCCTGCTGCTCCTTGTCCGCCCCATCGTTTCCGTCATGTCCACGCCGGAGGAGGCGGTCGGCGGCACCGCCGCATACCTGACCATCTGCTTCATCGGCATCCCGTTCATCACAGCGTATAACATCATCAGCTCCATCTTCCGCGGCCTTGGCGACAGCAAAAGCCCGATGTACTTCATCGCCGTGGCCTGCGCCGCCAACATCGGGCTGGATTATCTCTTTATGGGAGCGCTTCAGCTTGGGCCTGCCGGAGCAGCGCTGGGAACCACCGTTTCACAGGCGATCAGTGTTGCTGTCTCATTGGCCGTCATCGTGAAGCGAAAAAGCATCGTGCTGTGTAGAGACGATTTCAGAGTGGAGCGTCCCGTGATGCGGAACCTGCTTTCCGTCGGCGTTCCGGTGGCATTGCAGGACGGCTTTATCCAGATCTCCTTTATCCTCATCACCATCATCGCCAATCGCCGCGGACTGGCGGACGCGGCCGCGGTGGGCATCGTGGAGAAGATCATGAGCTTCCTGTTCCTGATCCCATCCTCCATGCTCTCCGCCGTTTCCGCCATCGGCGCGCAGAACATCGGCGCAGGGAAGCCTGAGCGCGCGGTGGGGACGCTGCGCTGCGCTGCATTGCTCGCCTGCGCTTGCAGCCTGATGATCGCGGTGGGCGTTCAGTTTATCGCCGAGCCGGTCATCGCCCTGTTTACCGACTCGGCTCGAGCGGACGGCGCGGAGGTCATCCGCCTTGGCGGGCAGTACCTGCGCGGCTATGTCTGGGACAGCTTTCTTGCCGGGGTACAGTTCAGCTTCAGCGGCTATTTCTGCGCCATCGGACGCTCCGGCTTTTCGTTCCTGCACAATGCGCTCTCCATTATCTGCGTGCGCATCCCGGGGGCGTTCCTCGCCTCGAAGCTCTTTACCGACACGCTCTTTCCCATGGGGCTTGCTTCGGCGGCGGGCTCGCTTTTCTCAGACATCGTGTGCATCATCCTTTTTGCTCTGCTCATGCATAGGGCGAAATACAGCCGCAAGGAGGGATAGGAATGGATGCGAAGCTCTTTTCCATCGGCGATATGGCGCGGCTTTTTCATTTAAGCGTCAGCAGCATCTGCCACTACGAGAGCATCGGCCTCATCACACCGGAGTATGTGGACCCCGCGACCGGCTACCGCTACTACAGTCCGCGTCAGTTCGAGCTGTTCAACACCATCCGCTACCTGCGTGCGCTGGACATGCCGCTCGGCGAGATCGCGGATTTTCTGCACGGACGCGAGGTGGACAGGATCGAAGAAAAGCTGTGCCGGCAGAAGGCGATCGTTGCGGAAAAGCAGCGCGAGCTTGCCCGCATCGAGCGCAAGATCGACGCCCAGCTGCAGCGGCTGCGCGACGCGCAGAGCGCGGCGCTGGGCAGCATTGAGGTCGTCCGCGTGCCGCCCTGCCGCATCTTCTGGACGGAGAACCACCTTGCGGTGCAGAATACAGACGACGCGGAGCTGTCTACCAGCCGCCTTGCCGCGGCGCAGACCGAGGCGACCATCTTCCTCGGAAAGGTCGGCTTCAGTATTTCCGAGGAGCATCTCAGAGAAAAGCGGTATGACCGCTACGATGGGACCTTCCTGCTCTTGGATGAGGCCGACCGCTTCGACGGCGCGTTTCTTTCGCTGCCGGAGACGCTCTGCGTCCGTGTCCGCTTCCATGGACACCACCTTCAGTCTCCCGAGCAGTACCGAAGGCTGGAGCGATTCATGGCGGAGCATCGGCTGCGGCTCTCCGGCTTTTCGCGTGAGATCACGCTCATCGATCAGGGCTTTACCAGCGACACCGAAAAATTTGTGACCGAGATCTGCATTCCGGTCACAGAAGAGGAATGAGCTTGCTGGAGCAGCAATGGTATTGTGAACGATACACAGCATAATAAACGGGTAAACCGTTATATTTAAGCATATAGAAATATTAGATAATATTTTGTTGACATTTCGTCGTTTTTTGGTACAATATACATATATCGTCAAAGAGGGTGATTCCAATGGTGCACACGTTTTTTCTCAACGTCTCTTAGCACCAAAACAGCTGCATGATCGAAAAAGGTATTGTCAATGGAGCGAATCAAGCAGATGCGGCTACAGAATAGAAGTATTTGCAAATTTATGATATAAGGAGCGTCCCACTATGTTGATGGAACAGGAAGCCCCCCTGCTTTTTCATACCGTATTTGCCGGGGCGGTCATATTGACCGTGGCATATCTGCTGCATTGGCGGAGTCATTCTCCGCAAAAAAAGCCGCTCGAGCTGATCCTTTATTTTGTCCTTTTACAGATCCCGGCCTACATCTTGGTCTTCTACGCTATGATGTGTCCCAGGTCCGGAGACAGGACCTTCGCTTTCGGAATGGGAGGACTTTGCTGGCTGATCGGAATTCTGGTTCTCATGCAGGGGATTCGCGATCTGTTGGATCACAACACAAATAAAAAGGATCCGCCCAAATGAATAGCGATATGGAGAGGAGTGCCTCAAAAAGGTACTCCTCATTTTTACCGTATCAATCTTCATCGGGCCATTCGCTCTCCGGCTCGAGGCGGTCGAGTATCTTGCCTATCCGATGAAATACCGCTGCTGAACAGAGCGGCGCATAAAGCCAAAGGGCGCGTTCTTTTGCAACGCGCCCTTGCTGTTTAGCCGGACAGCTCCCGGATCTCGTCCTGAATAAGACGGCCCGCGGCGGCGGCGAGCTGGTCAATGCGGCGGATGCGCGCGAGGTCGCGGCCATAGATGGCGTTCGCCGCCGGAACGCCGGCGTTCTCGCCCATGAACACTGCGGCGACGCGGACGCCCTGCGCGCGCAGGGCGCGGACCTCGGCGGCGGTGTCGTCAATGCCGGGCTGACCGTCGTAATCGCGGCTGAGCGGAATTTTGCCGCTCGGGAGAATTTTATGGCTGTCGTTCGGGCTGGCGTCGGTGAGCAGGATCAGCAGATGCTTGTCCGCAGGAGCCGATTTCATCAGCTCGCCCATGCCGCGCAGGGCCAGACCGTCGCGGTTCCAGCCCGCAGCAAAGTAGTCGAACACCCGGTGCTCGCCGTTTTTGTCCCCGAAATCCTTCAAGACGCGCAGCACCGTGTAGCCGCGCAGGCTGCAGAAGCTGGTCACGCGTACGGGGATGCCGCAGGAGGCAAGGCTCTTGGCGAGAAGATAGCCCTGAATGGCGATGCTCTCCTGACAGTGCAGGCGCGAGGCCGAGGCGTCGAGCATCAGGTCGACGGTAAAGCCCGCGCGGCTCTCCTCGTCCTTGCGGAGGAAGACGCGGCCGTCGTGCAGCACCGGCGCGCGCCACACGCGCGTGCCGTCCAGCCGACCCTCGCGGGCGAGGATGTCCTCGGGCTGCTGGTGGATGAGCATACAGTTGCGGATCTGCTCCGTCAGGCGCAGGAGGGCATTCTGATGCAGCGCGCTGTCGCGGACGTAGGCGGCGCGGTTGCGCTTGGCCTGCTCGGCGGCCTGCTCGAACAGGCGCTGCGTGTCGGCACGCATGGGCCGGTCCGGCACGCGCTCGCCGCGGGTGAACCAGAGATGGCAGCCGAGGTGGTCGCCGGTGCAGCAGCGCTGTTCGATGCGCGCGAGCGCCTGCGGGGAATAGAGGCTGCGGCCGAAGCAGCGCTCAATGTAGTCGCGATCTTCCGCTTCGCGCTCGTTCGAGTGCAGATGGGCGCGCAGCGCGTTGGACGCGCGCACCATGCCGTTCTCGCCGGCGACCGCGGAGCGGCCGACGGTCAGCTCGTCGGTGCGGACGATCTCGACCGGCAGGAGCTTGGTGAGCAGCGGCGCCCATTTATCGCTGAAATGAAGACGGAACGGCGATTTTTTATGGGGCGTGCCGTCAAATTGCAGGTATTTCCGAAACGCCGCGCGGACGGCGGCCTCCAGCTCGTCCGCGCCGAGCGTGCCCGGGCAGGCGAGGGCCTCGGAGAGTCCCTTTTCCCACGGGGCGAGAAGCGGCGGCTTCTGCCCCAGAACGGACCTCCAGCGGGCGGACTGGAGCGAGTAGACGAGCTGGTTTTTGTCCATCCACTCCTGCCGAGAGAGCTGATATTCCGAGGCAAAAAAATCTGCGGCGTGGGCGCGGCGCAGCTCCGCGAGCACGGGACGGACGGGAAGCTCCTTTTCATAGGCGGCGTTTTCCAGCGCGAGCCATGCGAGGTCGTCGAACGCGGAGCGCCGCGTGTCGTCCGCCCAAAGGGCGAAGAGACGGCGAGGCATCTCGTCGCCCAGCCACTTGCGGACCAGGCCGATGACGCAGTTCATGTAGAAGTCCGGCGTGCCGTCGGCCCTGAGGGCGAGGAACTGCGGCTCAAATTGATAGTCGCCGCAGGCTGTCCAGACCAGATTGATGGCGCGGCGCTGGTTGGCGCTGTAGCTGTCGGTCTCCATATCAGTCGGTGAACAGGCGGCCGCGGTCGAGTTTCGCGGGGATGCGCGCGGCGATAACGTCGCGGATGAGGCCCTGTTCGTAGGCGTCGAAGGCCTTGTTGGTGATGCCCATGTCGAGCGCCGTACCGGCGCTCACGCCGCGGCGGATCAGGCGCAGCGCGTCCAGAAGCCCGCGCAGGTCGAGCGCCTTGGAGGAGATCTCCGCGCTCTCGCACTTCTTTTGCAGGTCGAGGAAGAGCTGCACGAGCTGCCCGCGGTACTTTTTCTCCAGCGTGGGGAACTCCTCGCCGAGCAGACGGTCGAGGCCGTCCTCCGCGATGGATGGCATCTGAATGACGACAAAGCGCGAGGTGAGCGCTTCGTTCAGCTCGCGCGTGCCGGCATAGCCATAGTTCATCGTGCCGATGAAGCGTGCGGCGGGGTCGATCGCCACGCGGTCGTAGCCGGGAACGTCGATGGCGCGGCGGAAGTCCAGCGCGGCGTGCAGCACGGCAAGGGCCTCGTTCTTGGCCATGTTGATCTCGTCGAGCACGCCGAAGCCGCCGTGCTTCGCACAGAGGTAGACGGGGCCGGGACGGAAGGTCACCTGCCCGTTTTCAAAGGTGTCCGTGCCGATGAGCCCGGCGGCGTCCATGCTGACGTGGAAGGAAACGTCCCACGCGGGGCGGCCGAAGGCCTGCGCCAGATTTTCGGCCAGCACGTTCTTGCCGGTCGCCTTGCTGCCGGCAAGCAGCAGGTTCTCGCCGCACAGCAGCGCGGCGATGGCGGCCTCCCAGACCTCTTTCCCGTAATAATGATAGCGCGGCTGCGGGATGCGGCCCTGCAGCGCCGGCTCGGTCGGGTATTGCGCGCGGTAGGCGCGGACGCCGTCGAGCAGCGCGGGGCTGATATGCTCCTGCTCCAAAAATTCCAACAAGCTCTCTTCATCCTCTCTTTCGGAAATGCGCGTGCGCGCTTCGTTTCGGCTCCATCATAGCACAATGGGAGCGCTTTGCAAGCTCCTTTTCCGTCAAAATTTCGCGCGGCTGCGGAGCGATCCTTGGCTGCTTTGGCGGAGCGGCGCGGTTGGGTGCAAAAGAGAATGCCGCCCGGCGGGCGGCGTTCTCTGAACGGATCAGTCTTTTGTAAGGACGATGGGCATGGCGGTGGTCTCGCTCACGCCGTCGGAGCGGTTGTTGGCGGAGGGCATCGTTTCGCGCGTGAGCAGCGCTGAAAGCCGTGTGCCGTCGGTCAGCTCCGCATGGAATACGACCTGCAGCTCCGCGCCGTAGGGAAGGTCAAATTCCACGCTCTCCGCGCCGTAGATGCTGTAGACGCCGGCGGTGCTCTCGTCGGGAATGTCGCTGATCCACCACTGCACGGCGGAGCGCTCGTCGCCGTCGGCCTCCATAAATTTGAGCGCGCTTTGCGCGGCGCTCTTTCCGTTCACCCGATAGTCGAGCCACGCGGACCGGAGGGCGGCGTCATAAGCGCCGAGGAAGAGGTTCGCGGTGCGGTGGTCCTCAGGGTCCTCCCAGTCCTTGACGCTGCAGCGGATGGAGTCGGAATAGGAGGAGTAGCTGATGCCGTAGCCGAAGGAGAAGTCCTCATAGAGCTTCGGCAGCGCCTCGTCGGCAAAGCCGGGCAGGTCGCGGATCGTCTCGAGCTGACGCTCGCCGCCGGTATCGTAGGCGGCGGTAGCTTCAAAGCCGGTGTCGTTCATCGAGAGAACGGCTTCGCCGCGGTAGACGTCGTACTCGTCGCGGACCAGCTCGACGGCGGTCGTTCCGTCGTCGGAGGACAGGGAGTGGAGACGGAGGGAGACGGCAAGGTCGTCCTGCACTGTCTTGGGTTGGAGGGCGAAGGCGACGGTGCAGGTGTAGGCGTCCAGGTCGAATTTCTTTACCGTGTAGTCGAACTGCGCGGTCAGGGTGGCGCTCTCCTCCATCGCGTCGCGCACGGAGCTGCTGATGCCCGCGATCTGTGAGGAGAGATTGGACTGCACGCTCAGGATCTGCGATTGCAGGGAGCTGACCTGCCGCTCGAGCTGCTTGACGCGGCGGCTGCTGTAAATTGCCGTGCCGACGGCAAGGACAAGGCAGACCGCCGCCGCGCCGAGGAGGAGCTTTTGCCGGCGCGCCTTCTTCGGTGCGGTAAGAGTCTCCTGCGCGGGAGCGGGCGTGGAAGCGTCGACAGACGAGGCGGCCTTGGCATCATCCTTTTCCGCCTCCTCAAGGCTCAAAAGCTCATCGACGCTCACGCCGTAGAGACGGCTGAGCTCCACGAGCTTGCTCAGCTCGGGCTGGGCCGCGCCATTCTCCCACTTGGAGACGGCCTGACGGGAGACGTTCAGCCTTTCGGCCAGCTCCTCCTGCGAGAGGCCCGCCGCGCGGCGGAGCTCATAGAGTTTTTCACATAGCTTCATGGGCGCTTTCTCCTTTGCTTTGATGGCACCAGCTTAGCAAAAGCAGCCGTTCTGCGCCACCAACCGGGTGTTTCGTTTTGTCAACCAATGGTTTCCTTTTGCCCAAATGCCCTTTTTCGTGCAATCTTTCGCCGCCGCACGCATATACTGCATGGTATGGCACGGGGAGGTGAGAGCGTGAGAGAGTGGCAGGGCGTCCGCGGCGACGTGGACGACATGATCTTTGTGGACGACTGGTTCGTCAGCGAACGGTAAGTGAGAAAAAGCTCCGCGCGTTTCAGGGAAGGAACGCAGGCGGAGCGTTTTTCGTTTTTAGGCAGCACCGCGCAATTCGGCAAGCCGATC
>CALDMA010000094.1 GCA_937915075.1 uncultured Oscillospiraceae bacterium | reverse complement strand
CATGAAAAAACTGCGCCCTGTTCCTCACAGAGCGCAGCTTTTTGGGGACAGTACCATCTCCTCCTTGCAATCCATACACGCGATATGGACGCACTTCGTTGCCCGCACAGAGTTGCCACAACAGGGGCAGACATACTTGCGGCTGCTTGATGTCCTCGGTGGGATGGATGTGCCTGTGTTGTTGTGCGCTCCTGTTCCCGCGACGGAAACACCATAGAACTCATTGCGCGTGATGAGAATGTCCGTCAGCTCATTTTGCAGGATGAACTCAATAAGGTCATCGCTCGGTGAAGTCAGCGTCCAGCCGTACTTCTCATCATGCGCCACAATAAGACCGTGGCTCTCTGCAAGCTCTTTAAATCGCTTATTGTGGTAGGTATTGCCTCGGCTGGTGTCCTTGATGCCGTTGACGTGACAGTAATAGTGAACCATCTCATGTAGAAGCGTTGCGCAAACATTTTCGATGGGCCTTGCCAGCGTTCCCGCGCCGATGTTGATTTCATTGCTGTTGCCGGTAACAGATACCCAAGTATCATCCCGCATGGAGAAGTGACCGTAGGCGCGGGGCGTAGACTGTATCGTGATTGTCGGCCTTACAAGTACATTTTCAAAGTAATGCTCGTTGAGCAAGTCAAAGAGCTTGTTGAGATACCCCGCAACGCGGTTGTAGGACGTAAGCTGTTTCATATTCCATTCCTCCTTAAATACTGATGGAAAAGCGGCGGGACGTGACCTGTTTCGTAAAAGACTTATAGAGGTCAGCATATTGCTTTTTGAACGAAGCGCTGTCGAAACGGTTGCTCAGTACAGAGGTCCATCGGACGATATAGGCTCCCGCTTCAAGCTCCTCTATGTCCTGCTTTTCCATCTCGGCCTTGATGCTGTCGCGGAGGGCTTCGGCTTCTTCCTGCGCGTTGGCGATAAGGGATTCCCATTCACGGAGGGCTTCGATTTTGCTGATGATTTCGTTGGTAGACATGGTAGTTTCTCCTTTTCAGATTTGAGGTTTATTTTTCATTTCGGATACCGATGATGCAGACAATAAAGGTGAAGATAAAGAACTCGATAACCCAGATATGAATGGGCGTAAGTTCTTTGCTGTTGGAAAGAAATAGAACGAGGAAAAGAGTAAGGACATAGCTCATGGGGAACACCTCCTTTCAGAAATAGAGTTAGGGCATATATGAAAAAAGAGCTGCACCGGCATCATGAAGATGCTGGTACAGCTCTTGAAATTTTGTATGGAATTGTGAGAGCAAAAACTGTCGTCTTTTGGCCTCCTATATACCTATTGGGAGTAGATATAGAGCGAGAAAAGGCGACAGTTTTTGATAAGGCCGAATTTACATTTCGCAGAGCGAAAGCAAAGGAAATATGGACTGAAATAGGTCTATATGGGGGTCGGCAGGATTTATCGCTTTCCGGTCGGGAGCTTTATCCGCTTCGTGCTGAGTTGACTGAGCGGACTGAACTCGTCGAAATTTTTAACCAAGTCCACGTCATAGATAGCGCAATAGTGCTTTGTCATATCAAGCGTAGAGTGGCCTAACAGCTTTTGGAGCGTGAACGCATTTCCTCCGCAATCGACAAGGTACTTGCGGGCAAAGGTGTGTCGGAAAAGGTGGATGGAAGTCTTTTCTACGCCACGCTTTCTGTTGTAGTTGGCAATACTGCAGCGCAAACCGTTTTCGGTCATTGGCTTGTCCGCGTCGGATGGAAACAACGGCTCGTTTGGTTTTCCCTCGCGGTATGTCAAATACTCTTGCAGGATGGCGACCATATCAGAACAAAGAGGCAAGGGCTGAGGACGATTGTTCTTGACATGACGTGTGAAGAGCACTCTGTTCTCCAAATCCAAATCCCGTACCCGAAAACTGCGGACCGTACTGGCCCGACGACCTCAGTTGAGCAGGAGGTTGATGATTACCCTCGACCAATATTTGGAGAAATCGCACTGTTTCAGATTCGGCTTTCTGAGCAGCTGTTTCAGCTCTGCATCGGTGTAAGGCGTTTTGCCCGTTTCCTCTCCCTTGTAGGGTTCAAAGGTATAGCGGGATAGTCCCTCGGCTTTGCACCGGTTAAAGAACGAGGCCAATGCGACCGCGCAGGTATAAATGGAATTGCGGGACAGCTTTGCACTCAACAGAGCATCTATCAGCGCATTAAAAGAATCCGCTTGAAAAGCGGTCATGTCCATGTCTCCTATCGGATAGTGCTTATTGATGGCTTGATAGGCTTGCTGATAGGAGAGAGTCGTTTTCTCTCTGACACCGGACGAGCGCTTGGAGGCGAGAAATGTGCGGAAATTTTCCTCGATTGTAGTGGCTTTGAGACGTTTTTTCACCGCGCTTGAATCTCCTTTTTTGATGTAAAATTCAAGCGTGTTGAAAAGAGCGACAGGGCGAAAAGAGCAAAAGAAAAAACCGTCAAAACCCAAGGGTTAATGTTCATAGGTACACAATGTGACCTATGGGGTAATCCAGTCGGTACGGGGCACAAAAAATAAGTCGAGGGGTATTCCCTCGACTTATTCTTTTGTGCTTTAATCCATTTATTCCCCAATTCCACGAAAGCCTAATCTTCGAGGAACTTTACATTTTTGCAATTTTGCAGAAGTGGCCTTATCGCATGACAGCACGCCCAGTGGTCTGTGTAAGCACAAATTTCCACTCCGTATATTTTTCGTGGTTCACCACAAGCGCGTTTGAAATCCTCAATCTGTTATTGAGGGCAAAGCGAGACATTTCAGCTGTTCAGCGTCAATCCGGCTTTTTCCATCGCAGCCACGAGAATGGGAATCAGGATGATCTGTACAATAATACCGGGAATCGCATTCGTAACAGCGCCAGAAAGAAACAGCGGCAGGCTGAACTCGGAGCTGAGAAGTCCGGCAAGCAGAAACTGTACGCCGCCCCAGACAATGCGCCCCACCACCATGGCGGTGAGCAGTGTGAAATAGATGCTCCACCCCTTTTTCGGGAGTATCCGGTACAGAATACCCGCCACCGCACCGTAGGCCGCCATTTCAAACGCCATGGCAACTGCGGCATAGGCAGTCGGCATGCCGCACAGCAGCGAGCGCAAAAGCGGTGAAATAAATCCTATTGCCAGCCCCCACGGCCAGCCGCACACAAAGCCGCATAGTAATGCAGGAATGTGCATGGGGCAGAGCATAGAGCTGATCTCCGGGATCTGCCCGGTAAGGAACGGAAGAACCAGCGCAATGGCAAGGTAGAGTGCAGCGTAGGTGAGCCGGCGGATCTGAAGCGACGATATCTTCTGCCGCGCATTTTTTCTGCTCATTGCGGAGCCTCTATCTGCGCAAGCAGCTGGCGGATATGCTCCATGGCATCATCAATGATGGCAGAGGATTTCTGATTCACACCTGCCACGTAGGTGCTGCAAAGGTTCATTGGGATCAGCACGCGATAAGCACTGCTGGAAGCGACGGCATTCGCCATTGCGGGAGATATCTCGCCCATCAGTGCGTCGGCAACGGCGATGCCGATGGGCCCGACAATGATCTGCGCACGGCGGCAGGCAACGAGAACAGGATTCTCCCCCGTTGCTGTCTGATCCGCACCCGCACGGCGCATTGCCTCCGCAGCGGCGCTATTGGTGCCGACCGCCATGAGTTCTACCTGGGGAAATGCTTTTTTGATATTCTCCACAAGGCTTTTCCCCAGCTTTCCGCCTTGTCCGTCAATTACAAGGGTCGTCATTATAGTTTCCTTCCTATCCGACAAAAATAAACGTTCCGGAGAGTGACCGTCCATCGATCTCCTCTGTCAGTGTGCGAAGCGCCTCCTCCGCATCGGTATCACTCATCAGAGAGGGATACATTGCCTTGGCGAGAAGGACCTCCGCCGCAGTGCGCCGTGCCTGCGTGGTGAGCAGCTCCTGCGAAAGCAGGATAATACGTCCGTTTTTCTCAGCGTCAAGCTCCGCCCAGCCATCCCGTGCGGCAAGCGTGTCACGCACGGCTTTTGCCCCCGCTGTGGAGAATACGCCGCTGCCGAGCACGGAAGAATCCACGATTTTGACAACAGCGCCGGGATTCTTCCGCGTGATCCAACCGTCATCTACGGTCAGCGCGTCGGCGGCCAGCTTTGCCGCGCAGTCATAGGCCCCCGCGTTCAGGATCACCTGATGGGCCTGGGAGGTCTTATGCACGGTGACGTGATCCTCCGCAGTCTCCCAATAGACATAGAGCCGCTTACATTCAAACAGCGAGCCAAGCCGGTCGGCCAGCAGCGTTTCGTAATAGGTCAGCGACGAGTCGGCAGTCCTGCCCGCTTCGTCTGCGCCGGTTTTTTCCGCGTCCTCCGCGCCGACGGTCTCTGTTGCGGTCTGTGCGGCATCGGGGGCTTCGGCGGCGCCGGAGCCCGCTTGCGTATCGTTATGCCCTGCAGAACCTTCTCCCTGCCCAATGCCAGCAAGGGCGTTTTCAGCGTCCGGCGTGAGTTCAGCGTCAGCCGTATCCGAGAATGTCCGACGTTCGGCCTTCGGATCAACCTCTGTCGGCGTATCCGGATCGAGGGTGTCGTCTGCATTTTGCGGCTCCTGGCTCTCTGAGGGGAGTGACCCGCCCTGTGTATCCGGGGTACCGTTCTCGCCGGAGGATGTGACATTCGGCGTTTCCGCAACTGTTGTCCTGCCGCGGCAGGCCGTCAGCGACAACAACAGCAGTGCTGTGAAAAACAAAAGAAGAATGCGTTTCATTGATGCTCACTCCTTTTAGAGGTGGAGACATTCCACATATTTTAGCCGCAGCTTCTGTTTCCAGCCTGCTTCATCATACAGGATGCGCTCGGTTTCGTCCAGAAATTTTTCCATATTGGTGCGCTGCTCCTCTGTCATGGGATGTGTGCTGTAGGCCGCCTCGGAAAAAAGTGATGCGGCATAGCGGTATTCCTGGACATAATCTGCCGGCATGTGCCCGGACAGCCGCTCCGGCCAGCGGGAAAAGGAACGGTTTCCCGCCCCCATGCCGCAGGCATCCAGATAGGCGGTCAGATGCAGAAACATGGCACGGATGGCTTCAGCACAGTCCGGCGACGCAAATGCGGCCCGCCGCGCAAGCGACTGTTTCCGCTTTGCATTGAAGAAAAGGAACGGTACGAACGGCAGCGTCAGCAATGCAAGGATACCGAGCGCCAGCAATATAATTTTCAGATACCGCACACGCTGTGGGCGGCTGATCTGCTGTTCCTGCTCATAGAGATGCTGATAGCCGCGGTCATTGCGGTTATCATCCTCACTGCCCGCGTCGGCTCCCTCGTGTAGGCGGTTTTCCTCTCTTGCGGACTGTGCGGTGCTGTTTTCCTCGGCATAGGTGCCGGTAATGCGCTGTTCCAGAACATCCAGCTGATCCCTCGCAAGCTCCGAGCGTTCCTCCTGTGCTGCGCTGACCCCCGGAAAAACCGCACTGATGAAGAAAAAGACAACGGCTGATGCCAGAAGGACCGCTCCGGCATTGCGCAGATCACGGACGCGGAGCGCCAACAGCATCAGCAAGGCGAAAAGCAGCGCATTGAGCAGAGGCGGAGGCGTCAATCCCAGCCAGATTTCCGCAAAGGCCAGAAGAAGTGCGAAAAGGAACGGGATCAGACGGCCCCTGCGCAAAAAGGATAGTAAAAGCAGCACGGCCATAAGCCCGCCCAGCAGCAAAAGCGCAAGCGTTGGCGATGCGTCCGCCGCGACGGAGAAACGGTCGTATACATAGGTATTGACCGCCTCGCTGGCGGAAAAAAGACGGTTCAGCAGGCACTTCAGGCTTTCCCTTGCCGCAGGCAGGAAGAATAGCAGCACAAGGACCGCCGCCGCAAGGCAGAGCGCGGCGGTCATACGGCGCGCTTTGTCATGGGGCTGCCGCACCGACTGTTGTGGTTTTGTGAAAAGGCGTTTCATAAGCCCCTCTCAGATCTCAAGGATAGATAACTCCCGCACCATCGATTCGGCAGAAAACGTGGTAACACGGACGTCGCTCCGCTCCGCTGCGCCGCCGTTTGAGAGCAGCAGTGTCACGCGGTTTCCACAGCAGAGCTGCTTCAGTCCTGCGGGCTGCGACGGCGCACAGACAACGGTGTGCGCATAGGAAAGGCCGCCGCAGTCCCTGTAATAAGCCGCGCAGATATCCTCCGCAGCCTCTGTAAAAGCGGTGGCAAGCAGTTGTTTCCGCATGGCGGCAAAGCCCGCTTCGCTGAGGACATCGCAGAACTGAAGCGCGCTGGACGGAGCCGCCCGCCAGCAGACGGAATGTACGATGCCCTGCGCAGCAAGCGCGTGGGAAAGCGACAGCAGCGCCGTAACAGCAGCGTCCATCGCCGCAGCGTCTGCCTGGTCGTTAGCTGCGGCGCCATCCAACAGCAACAGTGTTTCCTCCGCTACTGGTAGTCCCAGCTCCCGCAGCATCAGCGTATCCGTCTTGCTGGAAAGCTTCCAGTGAATCTGGCGAATAGGGTCGCCGGGAGCATATTCGCGGATGGCAAAGGTCTCGCTGGGGTCGAAGCCCGGACGGATAGCGGACCACTGTTCTCCCCGCGCGGAGAATGCCTCGCCGTCAGCAAAGGAGACTCGCATGAGAAAAAGCCGCGGAAAAACGAGCATATGTGTCGCCCCGCAGGGGGACGCAGAAAACCGGCACAGCCCGAACAGGTCCCGCACGGAAGTCTCGCAAAGTGTCCATTCCATCATGCCGCAGTGCTCGGCGGGCAGTTCAAAGGCTGCCGGAGCGGAAATGGAGATCGTACTTTGAAGGCGCTCCCCAGTCAAACGATTATGCGCACATAACTCGCCGCAGAGTACTGCCAGCGGAAAAAGCCGACCGACATTCAGGCTGATCAGAACGCTGCCGCCCGCGGCGCATTGCTCCGGTGCGTTCAGCGCTGGGGAAAGGTGGCGCGCAGAGACCGCCGCGCAGCAGACCGACACTGCGGGGAGCAGCAGGGAAGCTGCCAGGATAGCCCGCGTCCCTGTATTATTTTCAAAGAAATACAGCAATACGGCGGCAAGCAGCCACACGCCGTACAGCAGCCGGTTTTTCCACATAGTCACAGTTTGCGGTCGGGAACATCTACGCGGTGCAAAAGGTCCTGAAGGACATCTTGGGCGCTTTTTGCTTCGAGGCGGGCTTCCTGACTGAGAATGACGCGGTGCGCGCACACATCGCAAAAGACTGCCTGTACATCTTCGCCCGTCACATAGTCCCGCCTGTCAAGGTAGGCGTGTGCTTTTGCCATGCGGTCAAGAAACAGTGCGCCGCGAGGGCTGATGCCAAGCTCCAGCATCGGGTGTTCGCGGGATGCCATGGTAAGGCGGGTGATGTAATCGAGGACTACGTCTTTCGCCGTTACGGCACGCACCTCCCGCTGCATCCGCACCACCTCGTCCCGTGTGACGACCTCGCGTACAGCACTCAGCGGCTCCGCATTCTGACGATCACGCAGGATCGTCAGAATGCGCCTCATAATCGGGGTAGCCGATGGAAAGGCGCACGAGAAAGCGGTCCATCTGCGCATATGGAAGCGTCTGCGTCCCCGCCGTGCCAACATTATTCTGCGTGGCGATCACAGTAAAGGGCGTTTGCAGCGGATAGGTCCTGCCGTCCACGGTCACCTGCCGCTCCTCCATCGCCTCCAGTAGCGCCGACTGCGTCTTGCTGGAGGTACGGTTGATCTCATCCCCCAGCAGGAGATTGGTATTTGTCACCACGCCGCTTTTGTATTCAAAGCCGCCGGTTTCCTTGTTGTAAACAGAGAAGCCCACGATATCGGACGGCAGCACATCCGGCGTGAACTGAATACGGTTATACTGCAATCCCAGCGCACGGCTGAGAGCCAGTGCCAACGTTGTTTTTCCGACGCCCGGAATATCGTCCAGCAGGATGTGTCCGTCCGCCAGAAGTGCCATCAGCACCTTTTCGATCACTGTCTGTTTGCCAATCACAGCCTTCTGCACCTCGCTGATGATGGCCTGCAGCTTTTTCTCCATGCTATTTCCTCACAGTTCCTGAATGATTTTGACCGATACAAATGAGGGCAAGCGCCGTATCACATGGCGTTTGCCCTCATTCACATCGGTCGTGTGCTCCTGTGCGGCCCCCTTGTGGGGGCCGCATGGGGCAGTTTGGGCTTGTGCCGTTAAGATTACTTTGCGGGGATGACGAGCTTTTGCCCGACATAAATCATGGAAGGATTCTTGATCTGAGGATTTGCGCGGAAGATCTTTCCCCAGAGGCTGCCGCTGCCATAGACCTTGGAGGCGATCTTCCAGAGAGAGTCGCCGCGAACAACGGTGTACTCGCTGCTCTGAGTGGCCTCGCCGGAGTTGGCCGGTTCGGTCGGCTGCGCAGGCTCGGCCGGTTGGGCGGGCTGCTCTGTCGCTGTGACCGTAATACGGCCCTGCGGGGCGGCATAGGCTTCTCCGACAATATTCTCAAGCTGCTCGTCAATGTACATCCAGACAATGTCGCGCACAACAGCGGTGGTGATGGCGGACTTTTCGTTGGCCTCGGCGGCGGCCTTAAAGACATAGGAGGAATCCATACCGTTGAAGTTGGCGTTGCTGGTAATAACGGCGTAAGTAGCGGCCGTATCAAACGCCTTGCCGTTGACGCTCTCGATGCTCACACGCTGCACGGAGTTTGCCTTGCTCCACGGGTCCTTGTAGACTTCGCCCTTGTCAAAGGTTTTATCAGCATTCACGCTGTACGTAAGACCAGAGACCTGCATAAAGGACGCACAGGCGGCAGCAGACGCTTCACTATAGGGAAGGCCCTGCGCAGCAGCTTCAAGCGCTTCAAGCAGCTGGGCTCCGCTCATGTAAACGATGGCGACCTTGTTGGGATAAGGCAGGACTTGGGCCAGCTCTGCCGCGCCGAACTTGCCCTCGGCAATGTCCGCACGGAGGTTGCCGCCATTCCAGAGGGCAACGATATGATCGGCATCCACATCGATCTTCGTATTGCCGGCAGCAATATCATCCTCATCAAAATACTCGTTGATCTTGCCGGAAACGGCGAACCAGCGCAGCGCGTCCGTCCACAGATCGCCGAGATTCGTTTCGCCCTTGCGCGCGGCATCGTTTGCTCCAGTGAGCACGACACTGCTGTAGGCCTCCAGCGTATCGTCCAGCTCGATCTCATTGCCATGCGCGTCAATAAACGTGGAAGCAGACGCGGACATGACGGACAGGCTGAGCGTCAGGCACAGGGCAAGGAAAAATGTGACTGTTCTCTTAAACTTTTTCATTGATTCCTCCTAATGATAGTTGATGGGACCGCTTTTCCATCTGCGAACAAAAAAGGTATCAATATCCCCCTTGGGGGGATATTGATACCTTCGTGGTATCGGTGTTTTCATCGTTCGCCGCGGGAAAAGATGGCTTCTGCCAACTGTATACCGACTTGTGTCAGCTAAATTATTATAGCAAACGGGCATATTTTGTCAATAGCATACCATTGCCGCAGAGAAGGAAACTCAGTATAATGTGAGGATAACGAGGGGGTATCTGTATGGAAGTTCTTATCACAACGCGCGCCTTCCTGCTTGCGCATTGGAACAACTATCCGAAACTGCAGCTGCAGGATGTTTTTAAGGCACTATATCAAAGTACATTTGGGTGCGGGCATTTGATCACAGATCCATCTGCGGCAGCAGAGTATATCCGCAAGGAAGCAGCTGCCTGCGTTGACCACGGAGAACTGTTCGTGGAACCGTTGGATGGAGACTATTGCCGTGTTCACCTCGCCTGTCTGCGGCATGGGGTGACTGCGGAAACATTGGCCCGCCTTTTTACGCTTTCAGCTGAGGTTCCGACAGGCAAGAAGGAAGACCTGGAACAAAAGCTTGCCGTGCTTCTTGAAATGACGGCAAGCGGGGACCTTCCCTTTGACCCAGAGCAGACAGAACGGGAGATCGCGGCGTGGCGGGAAGCCGGATTTCCCCCGCTTCACCACTCAGAGGTATTCCGCAAAGCGTATTCACCTGCTTACCGCGTTGTGCTCAAGAGGTTTGGATCGCAACTGATGGTTGTGAATTGAAAATATTTTCAGATCTACTGCTGGATCTATCAGCTCTATATGTAGACTAAATAGATTTCGCATACTATAGTATTTTTGCCCATTTAAAATACTCTGCCGATTTCTCCTCTTTAACCCATGTTTTCTGTGGTGTTGTATAGTACCCCGCGTCCATCTCCACTTCCGATATGGCTACACGGATAGCTTTCTGTACGGAGAGCCATTGACCGTATGCACCTGCGTACAAATCCTTAGTCAACCTCGAATAAAGAATGACGGCTTATGCTTCGATATAACCGACGAAATTGTAGTAAATGTGAATATCGCGTTCCTCGTGATCGTCCACGGTATAGCGTTCGCTGATCTCGATTTTCTGAATCAGCCGCACCAGTGTAGGGCGGTCTAATTCCTCGAGCTGGGCGTAATCCTGCATCATATCCAGCCATGCGTCCACAGAGGATTCCGTCTCCCGGCTGACGG
>CALDMA010000093.1 GCA_937915075.1 uncultured Oscillospiraceae bacterium | reverse complement strand
AGTATCCGTTCCAGACCTCCTGGGGCTCCACCACGCGCATGATCGGCGCGGTCATTATGACCCACGGCGACAACAACGGTCTCGTCCTGCCCCCGCGCATCGCGCCCGTGCAGGCGGTGGTCATTCCCATCGCGGCGCACAAAAAGCCCGAGGTCGCCGAGGCGGCGAAGGAGCTCAAGGCCCGCCTGCTCGCCATCGACGTGCGCACGAAGCTCGACGACAGCGATCAGTCCATGGGCTGGAAGTGCGCCGAGTACGAGATGCGCGGCGTGCCGCTGCGCATCGAGATCGGTCCGCGCGACCTTGAGAACGGCCAGTGCTGCATCGTCCGCCGTGACAACGGGGAAAAGACCTTCGCCGCGCTCGACACGCTCGAGAGCACCGTCCGCGAGCTGCTCGACAAGATCCACGACAATATGCTTGCCAAAGCGAGAGCGAATTTGGAGGAGAACACCTTCGACCTGTCCACCTGGGAAGAGGTCAAGGAGATGGCCTCCGGCCGCGGCGGCTTTGCGCGCACGAAGTGGTGCGGCAGCCGCGAGTGCGAGCTGGGCATGAAGGAAAAGGCGGGCGTTTCCTCCCGCTGTATGCCGCTGCACCAGTCCGGCACAAAGGGCAAGTGCGTGTTCTGCGGCAAGGAAGCGACGACGGACATCTACTGGGGAGTCGCGTACTAAAAAATAAGGGCGTGCCGGTGCACGCCCTTATTTTTTACCTTTTGGGGTTTCAAAGCTTTTTGCTCACCGCAAAAAGCTTTGCAGAGTGTCGCTGCGGACGCGCGCGAGCGTCCTCCGCGACGGATTTCCATTGGTTTCGCGCTGTGCGCGGCGCGAAATAGAGCGCGGAAAAAACTTTTTTCGGAAATGGGAACTTTTTCTTCAGCGTTCTCGTCCAAAGGAGTACAACGCCCAAGGAGGTACAACGACATGAAAAAGTATTTGGCGCTTTTGCTGAGTATGCTGCTGCTCGTCGGCTGCGCGCGGGTCGAGCCGGAGCAGGGCGGGACGAAGCCCGAGCCGGGACAGCCGGACGATGTGAGCGCGAAGCTGCTGAGCCAGTACGCGCTGGCGGAGGTCAAGCTGCCGGAGCTGCCTGCCGAGCCGAGCGAGGAGGAGCTGTGGGCCGCCTACGAAAAGCTCGACTACGACAAGATGGGCGAGGAAGCCTATCACAAGGCGCAGGAGGAGCTGTGGGACGATTTTGACGCCCGCTCCCGCGCCTATTCCGACGCGGTCAAGGCGCTGCGGGGCGAGGGCGTGGACAAGGCCATGACGCCTGCGCTGCTCGGCTACAGCACCAGGACGGTCTCCAAGCTGCTCGA
>CALDMA010000092.1 GCA_937915075.1 uncultured Oscillospiraceae bacterium | reverse complement strand
GGTGGAGTCGATGCCCCGGATCTGGATCGTCTCCATCTGCATGGTGGAGTTCTCGCCCAGGTAGACCACGGTCTTGGGGTTCATGATGTTGCCGCCGGTCTGGCCGGGGTCCTTCTCGCCGAAGTGCTTTTCCACATAGCGGACCTTGGAATTTTTGCCGATGTGGAAGGTGTGGACGCCGTCGTGGCGGCTCTCGTCACAGCCGGAGTTGTGGATGCCGCAGCCGGCGACGATGTCCACGTCGCAGTCCTCGCCGATGTAGAAGTCGTTGTAGACCATCTCGGAAAGTCCGGTCCTGCTGATGATGACGGGGATATGGCACTGCTCGCCCTTCGTGCCGGGCTTGATGCGGATGTCGATGCCGCTTTTGCCGTCGGTCTTGGGCGTGATCTCGATGTGCTCGGTGGACTGGCGGGCCTCGCAGCCGCTGTCCTTACGGATGTTGAACGCGCCGACGGGCTTGCCCGTGAGGTCGGCGATCTTTTCCAGAAGGCGGGAGTCGATATCGGTCAGCATACTTTCGTCTCTCCTTTCTCAGCGGTTCAGCACGGGGCAGGAGCCGAGCGTATCCGCCATGATGAGGGGGAAGACCTCCTCGGTCGTGCCGCGGTGCCTGATCTCGCCGCCGCCGACCACGATGATCTCGTCGGCGAGCTGGATGATGCGCTCCTGATGGGAAATGATGATCATGCTCGCCGTGTGCTCACGGTGAAGCTGCTCAAAGGTCTCGGTCAGGCGGGCGAAGCTCCACAGGTCGATGCCGGCCTCGGGTTCGTCGAAGATCATCAGCGCAGAATGACGCGCGAGCAGCGTCGCGATCTCGATGCGCTTGACCTCGCCGCCCGAAAGGGAAACGTCCACCTCGCGGTCGAGATAGTCGTTCGCGCAAAGCCCCACCTGCGTGAGGTAGCGGCAGCACTTGTCCTTGCTGAGCTTGCTGTCGCCGCTGGCGATGGTCAGCAGATCGCGCACGGTGATGCCCTTGAAGCGCGGCGGCTGCTGGAAGCCGTAGCTGATGCCGCGCTTCGCGCGCGCCGTGATATCGAGGGCGGTGATGTCCTCGCCGTTCCAGAGGATCTGACCGCTCGTCGGCGTGACGAGGCCCATGATGACCTTGGCGAGCGTCGTTTTGCCGCCGCCGTTGGGGCCGGTAAAGACGATGAGCTTGCCGTCGGGAATGGTGACGCTGATATCCTTCAAAATGGTCTGCTCGCCGGTCTCCGGCGCGGAGACGGTGTAGCAGATGTTCTTGAGCTCTAACATAAAGTTCCTCCTGCTTGCCCTGGAGTTTATCAAAAGTATACCGCTTTCCGGAGAGATAGAAAGTTGCAAATGCCACATTTTGCTGCTTTCTCCGCAAAAAATCACCCGAAATCTCAAAACGCTATATAGTTTACCAGCTTTTGCAAAAAAAATCAATGAAAAGTGACGAGCCCGCCCCGCATAGGATAGGAAAGAAAAACGAGGAGGGACCGATCTATGGAAAACGAGCTGTCCGCGGCGCAGAACGCCGCATACGATTACCGGCGCTGCGAGCGCGTCTGGCAGCGGGTGGACCCGACGCTGGACCCCTATCCCGACGTCCGCGCCGCGGCGGCGATGGCCGCCGACACGTCCGGCGACGGTCTGAGCGCGGCCGAACGGAACGCCGAGCTGACGCTCCCCGGCGCGCAGGCGGACCCCTGCTGCATGGGCACGGCGGCGCTGGAGTCGCTGGAGGTGCTGCAGGGCTTCATCCGCGAGGAGCTCGCCGACCGGAGGACCTACCTTTTCCTCGCGCGGCGCGCGCCGACGGCGGAGGCGCGGCAGGTGTTCCGCGCCATCGCGTCGGATGAGGGGCGGCACGCCCGGCGTCTCCTTGCCGCGGTCTATCTCATCACGGGCGAGCGCTACTGCCCCGCGATCTGCTATCCGCCCCTGCGCTGCGACGGCTACTGTGCCGCGCTGCGGGAGCGGTATCACGAGGAGGCCTGCGGCGGCTTCAACTACCGCCGCGCCTCGCAGGAAACGCTCGACCCCTGCTTACAGCAGCTCCTGCTGACGTTTTCGCAGGACGAATACCGCCACGCGAACGCCATGCTATGCCTGCTTTCGGGTACGATGTAGCGAAGGAGGGAAAGGCTGCGGCCTTTCCCTCCTTCATTCTTTTTTGTGCTTATTCCATCGAAATGATGTAGTAGTACACCGGCTGACCGCCGCTGACCACATTGATCTCCGCGCCGGGGCAGAGCCGGCCGAACTGCTCGCCGGCCTTCCGCGCGTCCTCCTCGCTCACGTCGGAGCCGTAGAAGAGGTTGACGAATTCCGCGCCGCGGCTGTCCGCCTCGGCGGCGAGCTTTTCGAGCACCGCGCCGATGCTGGTGTCCGTGTCAAAGAGCTTGCCCTCGAGCAGCGCGAGGTAGTCACCCTCGCGGATGGCGAAGCCGTCAAACTCGCTGTTGCGCGCGGCGTAGGTGATCTGCGCCGTGGTGACCGCGGAGGCAGCGGCGTTCATCGCCTGCTCGACGGTCGCGGCGTCCGTCTCGTCGGGATCGACCGCCATCATCGCGCTGATGCCCTGCGGCACGGTCGCGGTCGGAATGACAACGACCTTCTTTTCGCTCAGGCTCGCACACTGCTGCGCGGCCATGATGATGTTCTTGTTGTTCGGCAGCACAAAGACCGTCTCCGCCGCGATCTTCTCGACCTCGGTCAGGATGCTCTCGGTGGAGGGGTTCATAGTCTGTCCGCCGTTCACAATGCCGTCCGCGCCGAGGTCGGCGAACACGGCGGCAAGGCCGTCGCCCGCGCACACGGCGAGGAAGCCGAAGGGCTTGAGCTCCTGCGGCGGCTGCGGCGCGGGAGCGGCATGGTCGTGGTCGTCCTCCTCCAGATCGTCGGTGCTCTGCGCCTTGCGGCCCGCGGCAAGGTCCTCGGCCTGCGTGCGCATATTCTCGATCTTGGCAAGCTCGAGCGTGCCGTACTTCTGCGCCTCGGTCAGCGCAGCGCCCGGGGTATCGGTGTGAACGTGGACCTTGAAGGCCTCGTCGTCCTCGCCGATCACAAGGCTGTCGCCGATGCCGTTGAGAAACTCGCGGAACGGCTCGATGGAGCGGTCGTCGATGCGGCGGACGATGAACACAGTGTCGAAGGCAAAGGTGATGTCCTCGTCGCCGATGGAGGCGAAGTCCGCCTTGCCGCGCGCGGCGTGCTCGGTCTCGAGCGCGGGCATGGTCTCGCCGCGCAGCGCCGCGAGCATCCCCTTCAGGATCACAAGGAAGCCCTTGCCGCCCGCGTCCACGACGCCGGCCTTCTTGAGCACGGGGTTCATATCCACGGTCTGACGCAGCGTCTCCTCGCCCTGCGCGATGGCCTGCTCAATGACGTACTCCACGCTGTTTTTCTCGGCGCTGGCCGCCATCGCGCGGTCCGCGGCGAGACGGGAGACGGTGAGGATCGTGCCCTCGGCGGGCTTCATCACCGCGTTGTAGGCGGCGCTCACGCCCTCCTGCATGGCGGCGGCAAAGGCGCAGCCGTCCGCGGTGACGCAGCCCTTAAGGCTCTTGGACATTCCGCGGAAGAGCAGCGAGAGAATGACGCCGGAGTTGCCGCGCGCGCCGCGCAGCAGGGCGCTGGCGGTGATGGACGAGGCAAGGTCCACGGTCGCGGGGCTGCGCTTTTGCAGCTCCTGCGCCGCGGCGTGCATGGTCAGGCTCATGTTGGTGCCCGTATCGCCGTCCGGCACAGGGAAAACGTTGAGATCGTTGATGCTCTGTTTTTCCTTGGCGATCGAGGCCGCGCCGAAGAGCAGCATCTCCTGGAAAACAGGCCCGGTAATGGTATCGTGCATAGGAAAGGTTCCTCCTCTTGTTTACATGGTCATGCTGTCGACGCAGACGTTCACGCCGCGCACGACCGCGCCGGTATTCTCGGTGACAAGGTAACGCACCTGACCGATGATGGCCTGGCAGACCGCCGAAATGTTCACGCCGTGCTCGACGACGATGTGCAGCTCGATGGAGATCTCATGGTCGTCGTGCTGCGTGATGTGGACGCCCTTGCTCATCGCCTCGCGGCGCAGCAGGTGGACGATGCCGTCCGTCATGGAGCGGTAGGCCATGCCCTTCACGCCGAAGCAGCTCGTCGCCGCCGCGCCGGTGATGCTCGAGAGCGCGGTGTCGCTCACGAAGACGCTGCCCTTTTCGTTTTTCAGTTCTATCATATTCGCGCATCCTTTCTGCAAAGCTGCGTTTGGAAAATCGTTTCCGTCATTGCGTAATCAATGGTATTATATACGATGCTGCCCGGAATAACAAGAGAAATTTGCGGTCCCGCGCCCCGCGCACGAAGGCGGGCGTTTTATGCAGTCGCGGCGAAATGCCCAAGGCGGCCAATCTTAACACAAATGTAACACTTTTCCATGCTATACTACGATATGATAGGACTATATCCGGAAAGGAGCTTTTGCCTTGTATCGCAGCAAACTCAACGAAAAATTACAGGAATCGCTTGCCGCGGTGCTGCCCATCCTCGCCATCGTGCTGATCCTGAGCTTCACCATCGCCCCGCTCCCGACGAGCGTGCTGATGGCGTTTCTCTTCGGCGCGGTGCTGCTGGTGGTGGGCATGATGTTCTTCTCCCTCGGCGCGGAGCTGGCCATGTCGCCGATGGGCGAGCGCGTGGGCGCGTGCATCACCAAAACGCGCAGAGTCGGCGTCATGCTGGCGCTCGGCTTTCTGCTGGGCTTTCTCATCACCATTTCCGAGCCGGACCTGCAGGTGCTCGCCAACCAGGTGCAGGCCGTGCCGAACACCGTGCTCATCATCACCGTGGCGGTCGGCGTGGGATTGTTCCTCTGCTTCGCCATGCTGCGTATGCTGCTCTCCGTCCCGCTCAACACGATGCTGGTGGGCTTCTACATCGTGGTCTTCGTTCTCGCCATGTTCGTGCCGCGCGACTTCCTTGCCGTGGCGTTTGACTCCGGCGGCGTGACGACCGGCCCGATGACCGTGCCGTTCATCATGGCGATGGGCGTCGGCGTTTCCGCCATCCGAAGCGATAAGCACAGCGCGAACGACAGCTTCGGTCTTGTCGCGCTCTGCTCCATCGGCCCCATTCTCGCGGTGCTCATTCTGAGCCTTATTTTCCATCCGGACGGCGGCAGCTACACTGCCGTCGTCATCCCCGAGATCGGTGACACCGCCGCGCTCTGGCAGCTCTTCTTCGTCGCCTTCCCGACGTATTTCAAGGAGATCGCCGTCTCGCTTCTCCCCATCGCGGCGTTCTTCGCGGTGTTCGATCTCATCTCCCTGCATCTGGAGCGCAAGCAGCTCATCCGCATCGGCGTGGGCCTTGCGTATACATACTTCGGTCTCGTCATTTTCCTCACCGGCGTGAATGTCGGCTTCATGCCCGCGGGCAACTACCTCGGCAGCGTCATCGCGGGGCTTTCCTGCAACTGGATCATCATTCCCATCGGTATGCTCATCGGCTACTTCATCGTCATGGCCGAGCCGGCGGTCTACGTTCTCATGCGGCAGGTCGAGGAGCTGACCGACGGCGCGATCCCCGGCAGCGCGATGAAGCATTCGCTCTCCATCGGCGTAGCCGTTTCGGTCGGTCTTGCGATGATCCGCGTGCTGACCGGCATCTCCATCTTCTATCTGCTCGTGCCG
>CALDMA010000091.1 GCA_937915075.1 uncultured Oscillospiraceae bacterium | reverse complement strand
TGGTTCTCCCGGTGCGGGCAAATCCATGCTCGCGCGGCGTCTGCCCTCCATTCTCCCCGACATGACGCACGAGGAGGCGCTGGAGTCCACCGAGATCTGGTCGGTCGCGGGACTGACCGACAGCAAGCATCCCATGCTCACGCAGCGTCCGTTCCGCGCGCCGCACCACACGCTTTCCGCCGCAGCCATGTCCGGCGGCGGCAGGGCGCTCTCTCCCGGTGAGATCTCACTCGCCCACCACGGCGTGCTGTTTTTGGACGAGTTTCCCGAGTTTCACCGCGATGTGCTCGAATCCCTCCGCGCGCCGCTCGAGGACGGCGAGGTGACCATCACCCGCGCCGCGGGCAGCGTCACGCTGCCGAGCCGCTTCATGCTCGTGGGCGCCATGAACCCCTGCCGCTGCGGCTGGTATGGGCATCCCTCCGGGCGCTGCCGCTGCTCGCAGAAGGATGTGGAGAAATACGTCTCCAAAATTTCCGGCCCGCTGCTCGACCGCATGGACTTACAGGTGAGCGTCCCCTCGGTGGAGTTCGAGGCCATGCGCCGCCGCGAAAAGGCGGAGTCCTCCGCCGCCGTGCGCGAGCGCGTCAATGCCGCACGGGACATCCAGAAAAAGCGCTTTGCCGGCACGCCCATCACCTGCAACGCCTACATGACCGCGCCGATGGTCGGCGAATTCTGCCGGCTTGACGCCGCGGGCGAAAAGCTCCTCAAGGGCGCGTTCGACCGCCTCGGTCTCACCGCCCGCAGCCACGATAAGCTGCTGCGCGTTGCGCGCACCATCGCCGACCTCGACGGCAGCGAAAGGATCGAGAGCTATCACCTCGCTGAGGCCATTCAGTACCGCAACACCGACATTCTGAGAGGAGAAGGGTAATGAAAAAGTACGATGTTATGCGTCTTTCCGGCACGATCCTGCTCGCCCACCTGGCGCTCTGCGCCGCGGTATTTCTGCTGATTTTGGTCGCCGCGCAGGACATGACCTCTGATTTTACCTTCCGCTCGTCCTACGGGCTTGCGCTGGGCGTACTGGGCGCCGCGGCGTTGTCCTTTGCCCTTGGCTGGGGGCTGCGTTCGGTGAAGGACCCATTCGATAAAAAGCTCAGCTGGAATGCCGCAATGGTACTCTATGTACTTAACGCCGCGGCTTTCCTGTTTTCACCGGAGCCGATCAGCGGTCCGCTGCTCTCGATGCTCTGGAGTCTGCCGTTCGCGCCCGCTCTGACCGGACTGAACGCATTTGCCGCGCCGCAATCCGTCCTTTACCTCTTCGGCGGCGCGCTGCTCGCCGCCGTCGAGCCGCTGTGCCTGACGCTCGGCCTGCTCTCCGGCAGGCGCGCGGAGCACGAAACCACAAAAAATACCGGCGCTCCCGCCGAGGCAGCGGAACGCACGGACGATAAGGAGAAGAAGCCCCATGCGTGAAATGATCTTGTGCAAGCTCGGCGAGGTGGTCCTCAAGGGCCTTAACCGCCGCAGCTTTGAGGATAAGCTGATCGGAAACCTGCGCCGCCGCACGGCGAAGTGCGGCAGCTTCCGCATCTATTCCAAACAAAGCACCATCTATGTTGAGCCCGTAAACGATGAGAGCGACCTTGCCGCGGCCTACGCCGCCTGCAAGCAGGTCTTCGGCGTCATCGCCGTCAGCCGCGCCCTGCCCTGCGAAAAGGACGTGCAGGCCATTATCCGCACCGCCAAGGATTACCTCGCTCCGGAATTTGCCCGCGCGCGGGATTTCAAGGTCGAGAGCAAGCGCGCGGACAAGACCTTCCCCCTCACCTCCATTCAGCTCTCGCAGCAGGTCGGCGGTGCGCTGCATCAGGCGTTCCCACGCTGCGCGGTCAACGTCCACGACCCCGAGCTGACGGTCTTCATCGAGGTCCGCGACGACGCGGCCTACGTCCACGGCCCCGCCGAGGACGGCGCGGGCGGTCTGCCCATCGGCATGGGCGGCACGGCGGTCAGCCTGCTCTCCGGCGGCATCGACTCGCCCGTCGCGTCCTACATGATGGCAAAGCGCGGCGTGTCGCTCGAAATGGTCCATTTCTTCTCCCCGCCCTACACCTCCGACGCGGCGCGGGAAAAGGTGCTCGAGCTCGCGCAGCTGCTCACGCCGTGGTGCGGGCGGCTGACCGTCCACATCGTGCCGTTCACCGAAATTCAGGAACAAATTCGCCTGAACTGCCCCGAGGACCATTTCACGCTCATCATGCGCCGCTTCATGATGCGCCTCGCCCAGCGCGTGGCGGATGAGGTGCGCGCCAAGGCGCTCGTCACCGGCGAATGTTTAGGCCAGGTCGCCAGCCAGACAATGGAGGCTCTGCGCGTGAGCGAGGACGTGGTAGATCTGCCCGTCCTGCGTCCGCTCATCGGCATGGACAAGGAGGAGATCATCCGCATCTCCCGCAAAATCGGCACGTTCGACACGTCCATCCTCCCCTATGAGGACTGCTGCACGGTCTTCACCCCGCGCCATCCCAAGACCAAGCCCCATGTGGAGGAGGTCCGCGAGCTGGAAGCCGTGCTGGACATCGACGCCCTCTGCGAGCGCGCGATGGCGGGCCGCGAGCGTGTGCGGATCAAGCTGTAAGGAGGCTCCCCATGTCCCATACCGCTGAACTCATTGCCGTCGGCACCGAAATTCTCCTTGGCAGCATCGCCAACGCCCCACGCGATCGCGGATCGCGCGGGGACCCCACTTGAAATAAAAATCCTCGGGCGAAATGAATTCGCCCTTCGGAAATACTTCGCTGACGCTTCGTATTTGCGGCGGCACTCGCCGCCGTTGTCCGTGTTGGCGATTTAGGAGGCTCCCCATGTCCCATACCGCTGAACTCATCGCCGTCGGCACCGAAATTCTCCTCGGCAGCATCGCCAACGCCCCACGCGATCGCGGATCGCGCGGGGACCCCACTTGAA
>CALDMA010000090.1 GCA_937915075.1 uncultured Oscillospiraceae bacterium | reverse complement strand
AAGTACAGCCATCCTGAAATTTTATTGTTTCCCACTAAGGCGCATTTCACGAATAAGCTGCGTCGGAATGACACCGTCAGCTCCGACCAGAAACCGACCGCTTGCATCGCACGGGGTAGCGACTACATAAACAAGGTTTCCGCTTGCGGGAAGGACAGCGTGAACGCGGTAGCCATCCAGCGGCAGCTTTTCGTAGGTGTACGCGCCTGCCGCATCTGCACTTACAAACTCGGTGCTCGGCGCAAAGATCGCGCCCGCCTGCGTGCCGGAAACGGTCGAGCCACCGGACGGCTGCGGGGAAAGCTTACTCTCCTGCGTACCTTTTTGGTTACAACCACAAAATAGCAGCAATAGCAGAATTGCAAAGACGATACCCATGCTTTTGAGAAAATTGTTTCTTCTTTTCATATCGATTCTCCTATTGCTATTATCGCGGGGCAGAGATATCGTATCTCTGCCCCTTGCCGTTTGCTTGTTAATCTGTGCGAAGTTCTCCGTCGACATAGTCACCGTGAGAATATCCCATGTTGTTGGCATATACGCCGCATACCCAGTTACCGGTGTTATATCTTCTTGGGAAGGATTCTCCATCAAAAATCGTGGCACGGACAGTTCCGGACGTAGAAGGTGCAGAGCGGAACTGGACATTTGTATTCGCAACAACATAGTAATGTGTCAGATCGGACACATCGAGCAGATCCGAGCGAATATAACCCGTTGTTCCATCATTCTTAAACTGAACCTCATACCAGTCCGCAAATTTTCCAACGATATGAATGTACGAGTCGCTTTCAGCGGAACCAACAATGGTGCTACTTGTCGAATACGACTGCCGAATGTTGCAATCCTCAAGAACGATTCCGTACCAAGGTTTGGACAGAGTCGGTCTGGTGGCGGATGCAGTGTAGTACGCGAAGCAGGTCGGGATCATCGACACAGCAAGCGCAAGCACCATCACAATGGTGAGCAGTCTTTTCTTCATCGTCATCAATCTCCTTTTCATTTTATTATTTTTTATCTTTTCAGAGTGGCCACTCTAAATAAAGATTCTCCAAAATTTAGCTTCAATAATTCACGTACCCATTTACTGTAACGTCCGAGTCAGAGGTGTTCTCAATTGTCAGCGTGTAATATCCGTGTTGGTTTACTTCAATTGTTTCATCAATCGCCCCTGTAGAAACGGGAATATAGTAAAACTGATTATCCGGTCCGGTTAACCCAAAGTTTACTGTCGAATCTGCCGGTGCATATGATGCCTTAATTCTTACCGTATCCCCCTTTTCAAGCGGGAAACTCGTGTCCGCTTTTCTAACGCCCCCAGCCTTAACCGTTATACTGAACCGACCTGATGCTCTCCGTTCTAATGTAATAGGCTCTTCGCGCAGACTTTCTTGCGCAAATGCAGGAACAGTAAAGCAGCTAAAAACGACTGCCAGTGCCAATACTACTCCGACGATTCTTTTTCGTTTCATTTTCAGTCTACCTCCTATAAAATCACCACTCAAACCCAAATGGTTCATCTGATGAGTCATTTGGCTCTATTGTTTTATATGGAAGCTCATCTATTGATTTTGCCTTCTGTCGTGCTTTTGCAAACACTACGCAGGCAAAAATCAAAGCCGCCAAAACTACAGCGCACACTATAACAGTTCGCTTTACAGATGTCCTTTTATTTCTCATGTCATACGGTTCTGCTTTCTGCTCATCTTCATCCAACCGTATTGACTCCGATTTTTCTTTATTTTTATATGGCTCATCCGCTTCACTGCACAGCCAATCCAGCGATACATCGTAGATCTTCGCCAGCGCCTTCAGCTTGTCAATGGACGGTGCTGTCTCTCCGCTTTCCCATCGGGTAACCGCCTGTCTGGACACGCCGAGCTGATGAGCCAGCGCCATTTGCGTTATTCCAGCTTTATCCCTTGATACGATCAATTTTTCTCTAAGAGTCATGCGCTTTACACTCCTGATTCTACATTCAGAACCCATTAGATGTAAACCACACGTGGTTTACATCTAGGCAACTCTGAGTTGCCTCTTTCATTTTCTGACCTTTTCATACTCCGAAAGTGCCGATTTCTGCTGATCTCGATACTGCACCATCAGATCGCTAAGCAGCTCACTGACGCTGCGCCTTTCGACATAGGCAATTTTCTGAATGTCTTCATACAGGCTCGGCAGCACAGATAGACTCACCCGTTTCCGCAGTTCCCGATCCTCCTTCGGTCTACCGCGACCGGCACTACGCTGCTTCGTTTCTTCTGCCGACTTCTGCTCAATGATGCTGCCAACAACAGACGCTTTACGCCGGATCTCACGCTCTTTCAAATTACCCATTTTCAATATCCTCCCGGTCAAAATTTCCGTTTATAATCATCTTTGCAATTGCCGTGTATTCTTTCGCAATTTCGCTGCTCGGTGCCTGCTCCACGACCGCCAGCCCGTCATAAATTCCTTTCTTCGCCACCGCAAGCCGCTTCACAACGCCGACGAGATTATACTCTTCCTTCAGTAGTGCAAGAATATCTTTATCGTCCGATACCCGCGCATCGTAGAGCGTCGCAATCACGCCCAGCACCTTCAGATCCGGGTTAATCAGCTCCTGGATCTCCCGGATGCTGTCCTGCAACTGCGTCAAGCCACGGTATGCCAGGTAGTCCGTCTTGACAGGGATCAGAACGCCGTCCGCGCAGGAAAGCGCATTGATTGTGAGAATTGAGAGCTGCGGCGGGCAATCGATCAGAATATAATCATAGCTGTCCTTGATCGACTTCAGCGCCCGGTCGAGGATCTTCTCCCGGCTCGCCCGTGAAAGCAATTCCATCTCCATCGGGGCCAGGTCAATAATCGACGTCACGATGTGCAGCCGGTCATTGATTTTCTGTACGCACTCGCGGATCGGCGCGCCGTCTTTCTTCAGAACGTCTACAATCGTCTTCGGAACCTCCAGCGGCTCCATGCCGACGCTGATTGTCAGGCTTGCCTGGCTGTCCAGATCGATCAGCAGCACGTTCTTGCCCGCAGCAGCCAGCGCAGCGCCCAAATTGTGCGTCGTTGTCGTCTTCGCCACGCCGCCCTTTTGATTTGCTATTGCGATTACTTTCATTGCAGCATCTCCTTTTATTTAATTTATATAAGTTATTTACATTATATCGAGTTTATATTTTTTGTCAATCATATCAAAAGTCAAAACAAGGCGCCCCAGAATGATGTTCTGGAGCGCCTTGCCTTTTTATTTTTTAATTTTTATTTTTTAATTACTCTGGTGCTGAAATTGTAATGCTTGTCAAAAATCCGTCTTCTTGTGTGTATGAGAGTACATATGGAATCAGCGCAAACTGCTGATCATCCTGACTTTGTTTGGATTCTTCTTTTCCAATCCTTGTGACCATTCCATCCAGCTGTTGTTCCAGATACCATTCCCATAGCTGATCAACGCTGTCGCCAACACGGATGCCTCGTTTTGTTTCGTGAGAATCATCCAGCAGCGTAACAGAAAACACGCTGTTCATTCCCTCAAATACGCGCAGTTCCAAGCTGCCGTCTGACCACACTTCTACCGGCATCCCATTCCGATCCTCTGTCTGACTCTTTGCAAACCGCTCCGGGATTTCTTCCTGGCTCAAATAGACCCAGTTTTTCAGTATTCCGTCATCACTCTTGATAGGCTGCTTCTCAAGATATTGTTCCGTATCGAGAATCAGTTCGGTATCCGATACATGAAATGCAAAAAACTGTTCCAGCCATGAAAGCGGGATATACAAAACTCCGTTCTGCTCCTGCGCTTTCTGCGAAAGCGTCATGTAGCTAACGCCATCCCGATCATATACTTGCAGTGTCTGCATATTGATGCTGCACAGGTGCGGCTGATCTTTTCCGTAATCCGCTTCGATATGATATTGGCAGGCCATACTCAGCACATCATTCTGAATGTCCCATGCGATACCAATCAAATCAAAAGTTTCCTGCAAAGGAAAGAGAACTTTCGACCGCAGTGTATCAACCGTTACAGTGTCCGCAGAAGGAACAATGACCTGGTTCTGCATAGACACTTTCTGCCCGCACACCGTTACATTTGACCCGTCATTGAGATTAACAGCAT
>CALDMA010000089.1 GCA_937915075.1 uncultured Oscillospiraceae bacterium | reverse complement strand
GGACTGGAGGTTGTTTGAACAAGGCGACTTGAAAAAATTCTGCTTCTGAGCATCGACTGGTTGGACGGGCTTGACGATCTGCAATGGGAGACAGGCATTTTGAACGACAGTATGATACCGGAAAGCCTTTCCGATATTTCCTGTCAGGATATTCTAAATGTCTCTGTTTTGAGCCAGGACGAGTTTGGCGTGTTCTGTAGACAAAGACCGGCGACATTCCGGGAAAAGGTAAATTTGCTTGCTGCAGTCCATAACACTTACAAAGGGGAGGACGCAGACAGTTCGTTGGCCTCCTTTGAAAAATTTGCGGACGATCCGCTGCTTTTATCCTGCCCGATCTATACGCGCGATGATGCTTTCGATATGCTTCGGTCGATTTACAAAGATGCAGACAGGGCGTTTCTTGATGCTGAGAATATGCGAAAGGGGAAATTTTGCGACGGTCGCTGTGAATTTGATCCAGCGGCTCCGGACGCAGTCAGGGATTTGGCACAGCATATTGTCTATCTTTTCCCACGTGTGCATATCCAATGGTATGCGCTGCAATATATGCGCCTCGCAAAGTATTTGAAGTTGGATCGCCGCACCTACTGCAAGGTCGTACATTCGCGCGAGTAAGTGCTTGAACTGACTTCGGTAAAAAGCTGGCAAAGGCGCTTCACTAAATGCAATACCGTGTAAATGATCAGCATCCTGTACAGACAAATGTACAGGGTGCTGTGCTATTCTATCAGCATAACAGGGAACGGAGTAAGGAATCCCGCGCTGGGAAAAGGGCGCGGAAGAAAGGATGATCGACTATGAAATACACTTCTGCCGAAGCCAACAAGCTGCTGAAAAAGCTCAACGACGAATATGCCGCGCTGTTGGAGAAGGAACGGCGCAGCCGTGATTTCCGTGCGGCGATGGGCGAGGATGTTGCATCTGTGCGTCCCGCCTACGATTACGCAAAAACGCAGGCACGTCTTGCGGAGCTTGAGGAAAATATCCGCAGGATCAAGCACGCCGTCAATTGCTTCAACACGACGCAGAGCGTGGATGGCTTTAACATGACCATCGACGAAATGCTCGTCTACATTCCTCAGCTTACCAAGCGAAAAAGCAAACTGCTTGAGATGAAGTCCAAACTGCCCAAAGAGCGTGTCGAAGATCAGTATGGTAGACAGTCCAATATCATCGACTACACCTACACGAACTATGATCTTGCAGCAGTGGAAGCGGATTATAAAAAGGCCGTCGATGAGCTGTCCCGCGCGCAGCTCGCGTTGGACGCGGTCAATCAGCGCGAGATCATTCCTGTGGAACTGTAAGCCTTTACCGTCGCACGGAGCTGCCTGCCAGCAAAATGAAAGACTTTTCTTGATCCCTCGCTTGTGTTCAAGGTTATGGATTTGGGGATTTGTTATTTTATTTTGTTATCTGTTATACCTACCCGAGTTCAATGGTAAGGGGAAATGGCATTTACGGACACGGCATTCTGTACGAAAAAACTTTACGGAGACCGAAGTACGGTTATAGGTCTTCACATTACCTCAAAAAATCTTACAGCTATTGTGTATTGTCATGTCAGCAGCTCTTTTTTGTTGCGCTCCACCTTGTACGCATTGCTTCGCCGAAGCGTTGGAAGTGTACGATCTCGCGCGCCCGCAGGAACTTGATGACGTCGTTGACGTCGGGATCATCGGAAAGACGCAGGATGTTATCGTAGGTCACGCGCGCCTTCTGCTCGGCGGCGAGGTCCTCGGTGAGGTCGGCGATGGTATCGCCCGTGACCTGCATCGTCGCCGCCGACCACGGATAGCCGGACGCAAACTGCGGGAACACGCCCGTGGTGTGGTCGACGAAATAGGTATCGAAGCCGGCCTCCTTGATCTGGTCCGCCGTGAGGTTCCGCGTAAGCTGATGGACGATGGTGCCGACCATTTCAAGATGCCCCAGCTCCTCTGTGCCGACTGTGGAGGCAAAAGGGCCACGACTGCGAAAAAGCCTTGTGCCGCAAGGGTTACAGGCCGAAAAAGAGAGTGAAAACGCGAATGTGCGAAATGCCGGGTGGCTCCATTCCTTTGACGCGGATTACCGTTATCGCGGCTCTGATCTCCATTACCATGTGAACGTGTCCGCCGCGCTTTCGGAGGGAGGTGCAGCATGGTAAAGGAGTTTATTTCGCAGCTATCGCCGGACAAGCTGACGCCTTTTGAAGGGCACCCCTATCAGGTGCGGGAGGACGCCGCTATGGACGAGCTGGTGGAAAGCATCCGTGTCCACGGTATTCTATCGCCCCTGCTGGCGCGTCCAAAAGGGGATGGCTGCGAGCTGGTCAGCGGTCATCGGCGGCGATTGGCAGCGCAGAAGCTGGGTTTACCCACCGTGCCGGTGCTGGTGCAGGAAATGACCGATGATGAAGCGGTGATCCTGATGGTGGACAGCAACCTTCAGCGAGAAAATCTGCTGCCCAGCGAAAGGGCGTTTGCCTACAAGATGAAGCTGGAGGCCATGAAGCACCAAGGAAAAACAACTTCAGTGCAAAGTCTGCACGAAGTCAAGAACAGATGAGATAATTGGGCAACATGAATCTGTTAGTGCGAGGACTATTCAGAACTACATTCGTCTAACCAATCTTGTCCCACCGCTGCTTCAGATGGTAGACGATGGCCGTATTGCCTTCTCTCCCGCCGTAGAGCTGTCCTATCTTACCCGCGATGAGCAGGCGGAGCTGTGGGACTTGATTGGACAAGAGGACGCCACACCGTCGCTGTCGCAGGCGCTCCGCATGAAGCAGCTCTCCCGCATCGCCAAGCTGACGCCGGAGGTACTGTACGCCATTCTCACCGAGGAAAAGCCCAACCAGAAAGAGCAGATCCGTATTAAGACGGAGTCTTTGCGAAAATATTTCCCGCGCAATTATTCAGCACAGCAGATGGAGCGGGAAATCATAAAGCTGCTGGAAGCTCGTTACCGTGCCAAGAACAGGGGAGAGCGATGATTTTTGCATACTGGCGCTATACGGATTTCTCCCGTACAATATCGGCAGAAAGGAGCGAAATTTATGGAACAGAATTTACCGCCGTTGCCGCCGGTCATTTTTGAGAACGGCCTTTACTACGAGCTGCGGGGCGAGCAGTATTATCCCTGCCTTTTGCCGCCGGAGCCGGACACCACAGAGGACAAGCTGCTGGAAACCATCATACGCCAGATGGCGGAAGCACAGGGCATCAACGAGGACTTGAAGGCGCGGGATCAAATGGCGTGGGTAGGTGCGATGAACAACATCAAAAGCGCCGCGCTTGAGATCCTGCGAGAGTCCAAATAACGCCCCAAGAAGGAAACAAAAGCAAAAAATCAACGCAAGCGGAGACAGGTCAAATGCCTGCCTCCGCTATTTTCATGCCCGAACGGACAAGGAGGAACAATATGGATTATTTCTATGAGCATGAATCGGAGCTATTTACATTTTACCGCGTTCCAAAGGTGCTGTTTACGGAAAAACAATTTAAAAGCATAAATTGTGAAGCAAAATTACTTTACGGATTATTGCTGGACAAAATGGGACTTTCCCGCAAAAGCGGATGGTTCGATAAGCAGGGGCGCGCCTTTGTTTATTACGGCATTAACAGCATTATGGAGGACTTGGGCTGCGCACACAGCAAGGCGGAGAAGCTGCTATCCGAACTGGAGCAAGCCGGCCTGCTGCGCCGGAAACGGCAGGGGCTGGGAAAGCCGTCTATGCTGTATCCTCTGAAATTCGAAAATCGAATTTCTTGACTTCTGATTTTCGAACTTCAAGAACGCTGAAAATCAGCGTTCAGGTGCGCTGATTTTCAGCGTCTAATAAGACTGAGTAGAACGATACTGAGTAAAAAAATATACCAGCCGAAAAAGAATATGGGAGGACTATCGTATGAAGAACAGAGAGAACCTTCGGGAGAAGCAGGTAAATCTCCGCTTGACGCAGGCGGAATATGAGCGGCTTACCCGCACGGCACAGAGCCACGGCATCGGGCGGGCGGCATATCTCCGCATGGTGCTGCGGGGTGTGTGGCTGCGGGAGGACACCGGGAGGACACCGGGAGGCCGAAATGACTTCTTTCTCGGCAAGGTCATGCCAAG
>CALDMA010000088.1 GCA_937915075.1 uncultured Oscillospiraceae bacterium | reverse complement strand
AGTCCAACGAGAGGGGGCTCATCGACAACATCTTTGAATTCAACAACACGACCGCCGAGGACGTGATGATCCACCGCACCGACATGGTGATGCTGTGGGTCGAGGACACGCGTGAGGAGATCCTCGCGACGATTCGCTCGTCCGGCCTGTCCCGCTTCCCGGTCTACGAGGAGAACGCGGACGATATCATCGGCATCCTCTCCACGCGCGAGTATCTGCTCAACGCGCAGGCGGAGGCGCCCAAGCCCATGCGTGAGCTGCTGCGCCCCGCGTATTTCGTGCCCGAGTCCGTGCGCACGGACGTGCTGTTCCGCGATATGCAGAGCAAGAAGGTGCATATGTCCATCGTGGTGGACGAGTACGGCGGCACGAGCGGTCTGGTGACGATGGAGGATCTTCTCGAGGAGATCGTCGGCAACATTTACGACGAGTTCGACCCGCAGGAGGAAAAGGACATCGAAAAGGTAGGCGACAACCTTTGGCGCGTGGCGGGCTCGTGCGAGCTTGAGCGCGTCGCCGAGGCGACGGGCGTGGAGTTCCCCGAGGACGAGGAGTCCGACACGCTCGGCGGACTGGTGTTTGCCCAGCTCTCGTTCATTCCCGAGGACGGCAGCCAGTTCACGGTGGACGCCTGCGGCCTGCACATCGAGGTGCAGAGCTTCAACGACCGCCGCGTGGAATGGGCGCTGGTCTCACGGCTCCCGGAGGAGGAAACACCCGAGGAGCAGGAGAAATAAGCAAAAAAAGAAACAGCAGCTTGAAAAAGCTGCTGTTTTTTTTGCGGAAAGCACTTGACTTGCGCGCTTGACTTTGATAAAATAAGGCGCTTATATGTGAGAATATGCGCAAAGCGAACCCTCACCCATTGCCACAAGGATAGCACAGGAAACAAAAAAGCACAAGAGCAAATACTGCATTTCTATCAACAAAGCCGTGCGTGTCGCGCGGCGCACCAATACATTCCCCGCCGGAGACAGACCGGCGGGAAAGGAAAGGCGTGAAGAGCAAAAATGGCCAAAGACAAGATGTACGGCAAGACCCTTCGCAAAAACTTCGCTCGACATGAGGAGATCATGGAGATGCCGAATCTTCTGGAGCTCCAGAAGAAGTCCTACCAGTGGTTCCTCGACGAGGGGCTGCAGGAGGTGTTCACCGACGTCGCCTCGATCACCAACTACGCGGGCAATCTTGAGCTGAGCTTCATCGGCTACAAGATGGACGAGGCGCCCAAGTACGACGTGGAGGAGTGCAAGGCGCGCGACGCCACCTATGCCGCTCCGCTCAAGGTCAACGTGCGGCTGTACAACAACCAGACGCAGGAGATCAAGGAGCAGGAGATCTTCATGGGCGACTTCCCGCTCATGACCCAGTCCGGCACCTTCGTCATCAACGGCGCCGAGCGCGTGGTCGTCAGCCAGATCGTCCGCTCCCCGGGCGTGTACTACGGCAAGGAGATCGACCTCAAGACCGACCTGCCGCTGCTCACCAGCACCGTGATCCCCTACCGCGGCGCGTGGCTGGAGTATGAGACCGACACCAACGAGGTGTTCTGGGTTCGCATCGACAAGAACCGCAAGATCCCCATCACCGAGCTGATCCGCGCCATCGGCGGTCAGGCGGAGCAGTACGCCGACCTCAAGACCGACACTGGCATCCTCGACCTTTTCGGCGACGACGACCGCATCAAGGTCTCGCTGGAGAAGGACGCCTGCAAGACCTACGAAGAGGCCATGCTGGAGATCTACCGCAAGCTCCGCCCGGGCGAGCCGCCCACGGTCGAGGCCAGCGAGGGCCTCATCAAGAACCTCTTCTTCGATCCGCGCCGCTATGATCTGTCCATGGTCGGCCGCTACAAGTTCAATAAGAAGCTCTCTCTGTGGGCACGCATCCACGGTCAGAAGCTCGCCTATCCCGTCGCCGACCCGCGCACGGGCGAGATCCTCTTTGACGCCGGCCATGTCATGACCAGCGACGAGGCCCGCGAGCTTGACGCCATCGGCGTCAACGACGTGACGCTCGACCTCGACGGCAGAACGCTGCGCGTCTTCTCGAACAACATGGTCGATCTCTCCCGCTTCGTGGACTTCGACCCTGTCGCCGAGTGCGGCATCAAGGAACGCGTGTGCAAAAGCGTGCTTGAGGAGCTGATGGCAAAGTACGAGGGCGAGGAGCTCAAGGAAGCCATCCGCGACAATGCCGACCGTCTCGCGCCCAAGCACATCCTTGCGGATGACATCCTCGCCTCCATCAACTACATGAACGCGCTGGCGCACGGCATCGTCACGAAGGACGATATCGACCATCTCGGCAACCGCCGCCTGCGCTGCGTGGGCGAGCTGCTGCAGAACCAGTTCCGCATCGGCTTTTCCCGCATGGAGCGCGTGATCCGCGAGCGCATGACCATTCAGGATCTCGACATCGTGACGCCGCAGAGCCTCATCAACATCCGTCCGGTCACCGCCGCCATCAAGGAGTTCTTCGGCTCCAGCCCGCTGTCCCAGTTCATGGACCAGACGAACCCGCTCGCCGAGCTGACGCACAAGCGCCGTCTTTCCGCGCTCGGCCCCGGCGGCCTTTCCCGTGAGCGCGCGAACATGGAGGTCCGCGACGTCCACTACAGCCACTATGGCCGTATGTGCCCCATCGAGACGCCGGAAGGCCCGAACATCGGTCTGATCTCCTATCTCGCGACCTACGCCCGCATCAACGAGTACGGCTTCATCGAGGCGCCCTTCCGCGCCGTCGATCACGAGACGGGCCATGTCTCCGACGAGGTCACCTATATGACCGCCGACGTCGAGGATCAGTTCATCGTCGGTCAGGCGGCCGAGCCGGTCGATGAGAACGGCTGCCTCGTCAACCCGCGTATCACCTGCCGCCACCGCGACGAGATCGTCGAGGTCGACCGCGACCGCGTCGACTACATCGACATTTCCCCGCGCATGATGGTCTCCATCGCGACCGCGATGATCCCGTTCCTGCCGAACGACGACGCGAACCGAGCCCTGATGGGCGCGAATATGCAGCGTCAGGCCGTTCCTCTGCTTCGCCCCGAGGCGCCCATCGTCGGCACCGGCATGGAGCACAAGATCTGCATGGACTCCGAGGTCGCCGTCCTCGCCGAGGGCGACGGCGTTGTGACCAAGATGGACGCCCGCGCCATCACCGTGGCCTACGACAACGGCGAGACGAAGGAATACAAGCTCACCAAGTTCCTGCGCTCCAACCACGGCACCTGCATCAACCAGCACCCGATCGTCGATGTCGGCGAGCGCGTGCACGGCAAGTATGTCAATGAAAACGGCGAGACCGTCGACCCCACCGTGCTGGCGGACGGCCCTGCCACCGATCAGGGCGAGATCGCCCTGGGCCGCAACATCCTCGTCGGCTTCATGACGTGGGAGGGCTACAACTACGAGGACGCGGTGCTCCTCAATGAGCGCCTTGTCCGCGAGGACCTGTATACCTCCATCCACCTCGAGGAGTATGAGCTCGACTCCCGCGACACCAAGCTCGGTCCCGAGGAGATCACCCGTGATATCCCCAACGTCGGCGAGGACGCCCTCAAGGACCTCGACGAGCGCGGTATCATCCGCATCGGCGCGGAGGTCCACGCCGGCGATATCCTGGTCGGCAAGGTCACGCCCAAGGGCGAGACCGATCTGACCGCGGAGGAACGTCTGTTGCGCGCGATCTTCGGCGAGAAGGCGCGCGAGGTGCGCGATACCTCCCTCAAGGTGCCGCACGGCGAGAGCGGTATCGTGGTCGACGCCAAGGTGTTCTCCCGCGAGAACGGCGACGACCTCGGCCCCGGCGTGAACATGGTCGTGCGCGTCTACATCGCGCAGCGCCGCAAGATCCAGCCCGGCGACAAGATGGCGGGCCGCCACGGCAACAAGGGCG
>CALDMA010000087.1 GCA_937915075.1 uncultured Oscillospiraceae bacterium | reverse complement strand
CCCATTCGGGAGGGCTGCCGAAGGGCAGCCCTCCTTTTTGCGCGGAAAAAGGTGGAGACACCATACATTTTCGGCGATTTGTATAAAAAATTTATCTTTACATCATCTATAGAAATGTTCTATAATTAAATGACGGCGGGCACGTCGTAGGACGTGCCCGCGCTTTGCGATTCGGAAAGGTGTGAAGGTTTTGTCGAGACTTGACATTATGACGCCGTCGCGCGCGCAGACCGTGATCGACGGACTGTACCGCGATGTAGAGCGGCGCATTGCCGCCAGCCCTCCGGGACTGTGCCCGGTGGACCTTGCGATGAACTTTTTGAACCTCTGCCACGCGCAGACCTGCGGCAAGTGCGTGCCCTGCCGCGTTGGCCTCGGCCAGCTCTCCGATTTGATGGAGAGCGTGCTCGACGGCAAGGCGACGATGGAGACCATCGCGCTCATCGAGCGCACGGCGCGCGTGATCGTCAACAGCGCGGACTGCGCCATCGGGCGCGACGCGGCGCGGCTGGTGCTCGACGGCATCCGGGGCTTCCGCGACGACTATGAAGAGCACGTTCTGCGCCACCGCTGCCTCGGCGGGATGCAGAATCCTGTCCCCTGCGTGGCGCTGTGCCCCGCGGGTGTGGACATTCCGGGCTACACCGTGCTGGTGAAGTACGGCCGCTATGCGGACGCCGTGCGGCTCATCCGGCAGGATAACCCCTTCCCCTCCGCCTGCGCGTACATTTGCGAGCATCCCTGTGAGGCGCGCTGCCGCCGCAACATGATCGACGACGCAGTGAACATCCGCGGGCTCAAGCGCTACGCGGTGGATCACGCGGGCTATGTGCCCCATCCCGCCTGCGCCGAGGAGACCGGCAAGACGGTCGCCATCGTCGGCGGCGGGCCGAGCGGCCTTTCCGCGGCGTACTACCTCGCGCTGATGGGCCACAAGGTCACGGTGTATGAAAAGCGGGCGAAGCTCGGCGGTATGCTGCGCTACGGCATCCCCGCCTACCGTCTGCCGCGTGAGATCCTGGACGCGGAGATCTCGTCGCTCCTCTCCGTCGGCATTGAGGTGAAGGTCAATGTGGACGTCGGCAACGAGATCACCTTCGATGAGCTGCGCGGTCAATACGACGCGCTTTACCTCGCGCTCGGCGCGCACACGGATAAAAAGACCGGTATCGAGGGCGAGGACGCCGAGGGCGTCATGTCTGCGGTCGAGATGCTACGCGAGATCGGCGACGATCATATGCCCGATTTCCGCGGCAAGGAGATCGTGGTCATCGGCGGCGGCAACGTCGCGATGGACGTGTGCCGCAGCGCGGTGCGTCTCGGCGCGCGCAAGGTCAGCTGCGTCTACCGCCGCCGCCAGGAGGATATGACCGCGCTGCCCGAGGAGGTCGAGGGCGCGGTCGCCGAGGGCGTGGAGCTGGTCACATTGCAGGCCCCCGTGCGCATCGAGACGAACGGGCAGGGTCACGCGGTCGCGCTCTGGACGCAGCCGCAGATCATCGGCGAGATGGACAATAAGGGTCGGCCCAAGCCGGAGAAGGCGAAGCTCTTTGAAAAGCGCATCGCGGCGGACGCGATCGTGGTCGCCATCGGGCAGGGCGTGGAAACGCACGGCTTTGAGCAGAGCAAGATCACCATCAAGCGCGGCGCGTTCGTCGCCGAGGCCAGCGGCCAGATCGACGACATGGACGGCGTGTTTGCCGGCGGCGACTGCGTCACGGGCCCCGCCACCGTCATCCGCGCTATCGCGGCGGGCAAGGTCGCGGCGGCGAACATCGACGAATACCTCGGCTATCACCATGTTATCGACGTGGGTGTGGAGGTCCCGACCGCGCGGCTGAACAACAAGCCGCCCCACGGCCGCATCAACACCACCGAGCGCGAGGCCGACGAGCGCAAGCGCGACTTCAAGTGCATCGAGTGCGGCCTGACGGACGAGGAGGCTTACGCCGAGGCGTCCCGTTGCCTGCGCTGCGACCACTTCGGCTACGGCATTTTCCGCGGAGGGAGGAAGGGTAAATGGTAAAGAATGTGACGCTGACCATCGACCATAAGAGCATCACGGTGCCCGAGACGACCACGATCCTCGAGGCCGCGCGGATGCTCAACATCAACATCCCGACGCTCTGCTACTTAAAGGACGTCAACGAGATCGCCGCCTGCCGCCTGTGCTGCGTGGAGGTCAAGGGCATGGAGCGTCTTGTCCCCGCGTGCGACAACGTGGTGGCGGACGGCATGGAGGTCTTTACCAACAGCCCCATGGCGCGGGAGGCGCGCCGCGCGAACCTGCGGCTCATCCTCTCCGAGCACGACACGAGCTGCACGAGCTGTTCACGCAGCGGCAACTGCACGCTGCAGTCGCTCGCGAACGACTTCAACATGCGCGGCGAGCACTATCCCACCAAGCTGCGCCGGGAGGCGGTGGACTACTCCACGCCGCTCATCCGCGAGAACGACAAGTGTGTGAAGTGTATGCGCTGCATCCAGATCTGTGAGAATGTGCAGACCGTGAAGATCTGGGATCTGCTCGGCACCGGCTCCCGTGCGACGGTGGACGCCTCGCGCAACCGCCGCATCCAGGATACGGAATGTACCTACTGCGGCCAGTGCATCACGCATTGCCCCACGGCGGCGCTGCGGGAGCGCGACGACACGGGCATCGTCTTTGACGCCATCGACGACCCCAACACCGTCACGGTCGTGCAGGTCGCGCCGGCGGTGCGCGCGGCGTGGGCGGAGCAGTTCAACCTTTCGCCGGAGTTTGCTACGCCCAAGCGCATGGCGGCAGCCCTCAAGCACATGGGCTTTGACTATGTCTTCGACACCAACTTCACCGCCGACCTCACCATCATGGAGGAGGGCAGCGAATTTCTCGAGCGCTTCACGCACAAAAAGGACTACCGCTGGCCGATGTTTACCTCCTGCTGCCCGGGCTGGGTGCGCTTCCTCAAGTCGCAGTATCCCGAGCGGACGGAGGAGCTTTCCACCGCGAAGTCCCCGCAGCAGATGTTCGGCGCCATTGCCAAGACCTACTTTGCCGAGAAGATCGGCATTGATCCCAAGCGGCTGTTCGTTGTGTCCATCATGCCGTGCGTCGCAAAGAAGAGCGAGTGTGCGCTTCCGACCATGCGCGGCGAGGATGGTATTCCCGACGTTGACGTGAGCATCACCACGCGCGAGCTGGACATCATGCTCCGCGCGAACCACATTTCCCCCGTCCACCTGCCGGAGGAGGAGTTCGACTCCCCGCTCGGCAGCGGCACGGGCGCGGCAGTCGTGTTCGGCGCGACCGGCGGCGTGATGGACGCCGCGCTCCGCTCGGCCTATTTCCTTGTGACCGGAAAGAATCCCGATCCCGACGCCTTTACCGCCGTGCGCGGCATGGACGGCTGGAAGGAGGCAAGCTTTACCATTCCCAAGGCGGGCGAGGTGAAGGTCGCGGTGGTGAGCGGGCTCGGCAACGCGAGAAAGCTGCTCGACGCCATCGGGCGCGGCGAGGCGGCGTATGATTTCGTCGAGGTCATGGCCTGTCCCGGCGGCTGCGCGGGCGGCGGCGGGCAGCCCATCCATGACGGGCAAGAGCTGGCAGAGGCGCGCGGCGGCGTGCTCTGGCGGCTCGACAAGGGCGAAACGCTGCGCTTCTCGCACGAAAATCCCGACGTGCAGGTGCTCTATCGCGACTACCTTGGCAAGCCCCTCGGAGAAAAGTCGCACCGTCTGCTCCACACCGACCATCTGGCGTGGGAGATGCCGCAGGCGCAGAGAGGGCAATAAGCAAACGAAAAGCGCGGCGAAAGCGGTCTACCGATAAAGAACATTTCTTCTTCGGCTGGAACAGCATGGTATGAAAATATCATGCTGTTCCTTTTTTGCTGTATTCCGGTGAGAAATCAATTTTACCGATGAATGTATAGTACACATCAATGCGCTGGACACGATGCCCGCTGGACTTATCCGGCGCATAGACCACCACTTTTTCTACAAGCTCGCGCAGCATGGCAGGCGTCAGCTTCTCCGGTTGTGTGTATTTGTGTACCGCCTTTAGGAAATGCTGCACATTCATCATCTTGTCGTCCGCGTCTTGTAGCTGAGCGGCCAGCGCAGGAACGCTCTCCCGTAAAGCAGCCTGCTCCTGTTCGTAGGCTTCGGACAGCTTCTTGAAGCGCTCATCTGTCAGCTTTCCACTGATGTTATCCTCATAAAGCCGTTGGATAATAGTATCCAATTCGTTCATGCGCCGCGTGCTCTTTTCTAAAAGGCGTCTGGCCTGCATCTGCTCTGTCGCTTGTGCTGCGTTTTGATTTCGCATGACAAGCCGCGCAAACTCATTCTCGTCCTCCTGAACGTAGGCAATGACACGCTGAAGGTTTTGAAGCACAAGCTGTTCCAGTACCACGGCGCGGATGTAATGCCCGAAGCACCCCTTATGGACCTTATGGGTAGAGCAATTATAACATTCCTGCTCATAGGTCAACGAGCCGCTTCTGCAATGGTATAGCTTTGCGCCACAGTCGGCGCAGTAGGCGAGGCCTGAGAACATTCCCATCTCGCCCATCTTGGTCGGTCGCCGGCGCTGGGAACGTATCTTTTGCACGGCGTTCCACAGCTCAACATCAACGATGGCTTCATGTGTGTTCTCAAACGTCACCCATTTTTCCGGAGGGTTCTCCACTTTTTTCTTACCCTTATAGGAAATCTTGCTGGACTTAAAGTTGCTCGTGCGGCCTAAATAGCTATCCTGCTCCAAGATGCCCGCAATGGTATCAGAAGTCCATCGGCAGGGATCGTCTGGACGATACCTTCTTGTTCGTCCGGTGCGCTGAAATTCGAGCGTACCCGGCGTAGGTATCTCTCGTTCCTTGAGCATACGGGCGATTTTACCGGGGCCGTTTCCCTCGGCACAGAGTTGAAAGATCAGCCTGACATTTGGTGCGGTTTCCTCGTCTACACGCAGGCTGCCATCTTCATTGCGGAGATAACCATAAGGGGAACAAGTGGAAATGCGCTGGCCGGACATACCCTTGTTGCGGAATACAGCGCGTATCTTCTTGCTTGTGTCCTTGGCATACCATTCGTTGATGATATTCCGAAAAGGAGTGAAATCGTTGTCCTCGCGCTCGCTGTCCACGCCGTCATTGACGGCGATGAAGCGCACACCCATTTCGGGAAAGCGTATTTCCGTGTACATTCCGACTTCAAGGTAATTGCGGCCAAAGCGTGACATATCCTTGACAACGACCATACTTACAAGGCCACTTTCAATATCGCTCATCATTTCCTGAAAGCCGGGGCGATTGAAGTTCGTCCCTGAAAAGCCGTCGTCCTTGTATATCTTGAAGTTCTCAATGCCTCGCTCCTTGGCGTACTTAGTCAGTATCTCGACCTGATGGGAAATGCTGTTGCTGTCGCCATCGTTATCATCATCACGGGAAAGGCGGACATATAGGGCGGCCCATTTCTCAATGAGGGATTTCGCATAGCCTGCCATCACATTCTCCCCCTCTCTTGATATGCCGCTTCTATGGCATTTGCGAGGGATATAGCTTGGTGTACCTCTTCTGTGCCCTCTGCGATGGAATACAATGTCACATTGTTATCCAGCACCATTTTAACGGCTCGCCCACAATCCAGCACATTGCCGCGGATCAGGCGGTCGAGCTTCGCAACAACAAGGTTTGCTACATGACCGCTTGTGACAGCCTGAAGCATACGACGATATTCCGGTCGTTCGTCTGTCGTGCCGCTATACCCCCAGTCACAGAAGAAATGAGGGTTGGGGAGCTCGCGCTTCCGCGCATAGTCCAAAAGGGACTGTATCTGCTCATATTGAGCAAAGAGATCGTTCTGCTTGCCGCTGTCGATGCGGCAATAAAGCGCGGTGATTTTTTCCTGCTGCCTATTCATTTGAAGCCTCCATTCCGGCAGCTACCGTGTGACCGAACTGACACTTATATTATACAATGGGGCAAAATAAGCGTCAAATTTTCGCGCGTCTACTTCTTTGTTTCTCTGTCAAGTAAACGCTTGATTTTTTCGGTCGCAGTAGCTCCCTTGGAAGCGTAAATACCATTTACAACATAGGTGGTATTGCCGAGCTTGTATGTCGTTTCAACGCGCGGAGTGGTTTCGTTCTTATCCATCAAAAAGCCTCCTGATCAAGTATTGGATTGCGTCTCATGGTGGGACGCAATTTTCGACAAAAACCGCGCCCTCATGCGGACGCGGTTCTGAAATATTGTTTGTAAAATTCCAACATGGTTTCAGGAACAGACCGGACGGCGGCTGGCGCCGCCTGCATGGGACTCTCACCCCCTGCGGTTTTCGCAGATCGCCCCCATTGCCTGCGACGGCTCACGGTCCGTCAGGACCGCTTCACGCTCGGACTGTGGCTGGGCGAATGTATCATTATCCTGACGTGCAGATCGTCGCCGCAGGCCCGCCACGGCCTGCTGTGCGCCAATGGACCGCTCTCCCTTTTCCTCCTTTCTCGGCGGGATCATGGCCTGTCCCTTTCGCACGGCTTTTCCCTTTCGGGCTGCACATCAAACGTATCCGGTTGACCTATTCAGTTCTCGGCTGTCGCCAGCTCGCATGAGCGCATTGCTCACAGCGCGCCCATGCCAACCGGCGGCAGCATCGAAAGGCCCTATCGGGAAAGGCGGCAGGATGCCGCCTTTCCCCCTCCGATACCTCAGTCGCGGAGATATGCCGCCAGCATATCAATGAACTGCGTATTGGTCGGCGCCTGCATCAGCGGGGCACCTGTGATGAGGTCAAGAAAGCTATGGTCTGGATACCTCCAGCACGTTTGAATCAGCGTTCGCAGATTGCGTTCCACGCAGCTGCTCGACGTGTCAAACTCCTGCGCGGTCTCCCGATAAAGGCGCTTGGTAATGAGCTGAACGTATTCGGGATTATCTCGCACTCGCTCGATCATGTACGCCGCCTGGCGAAAGCCTGCCAGCTTGCCGGAAGCGCCGAGCATCCGCAGCAGACGCTCGGCATCCAGGGGCTTGTGCATCGCGTCCTTTTCGTGGTCGGAAACATAGTAGAACAACGGCATAGATACCGCTCCTTTCAGAAATGAGATTTGGGAAAACAGCGGCATCAACAGGGGGCGCACGCGCTCTGTAATGAACGTTCTCACTTCAGAGCTTTTACATCAGGTCCCCGGGGCTCATGGATCGACGTGTGCCTTTCTTGTTCTCCGCAAGACAATCATACACGATAAAAGCCATTTTGTGTTGTCCTCCTCATCTACAATGGGCGACCGAAATGAATTGATTTCACACGATAGCAGTCGAATTTTGCAACTTTTTCGGCTGGTTGAAGCTGGCTGGAAAGATCATCAGCCGATGGGATAGGCTTACGACAAAGTACGACAAAAGCGGGGCGGCGAAATGCCGCCCCGCTTTTCAGCGAGAGGAGTGTTTACTTGTTGTACGCCCGGTAGAGGAACGTCACGATCTGGCCGCGGGTGCAGTCGTTGTCGGAGCCGAACAGGCCGTTGCCGATGCCCTCGGTCACGCCGTTGGCCGCCGCCCAGGCGACTGCCTCGGCAAAGTAGCTATCGGCAGGAACGTCATTGAACTCCGCCTTGCCGGATGCTTTCGCGTTCAGGGCACGGGCGAGGAAGGTCACCGCCTGCGCGCGGGTGCAGGTGGCGTCAGGGCTGAACGTGCTGGCCGTCGTGCCGGTGGTGACGCCGTTCTCGATGGCCCACGCGACTGCCTTCTCATAGTAGCTGCCGCTGACCACGTCGGTCATGCCGGACGCAACGCCCTTCGGCTCGGGAGAGCCGGCGGCACGCCACAGGAACGTGACGATCTGCGCGCGGGTGCAGGGCTGCTCGGGAGCAAACAGGTCATTGCCCACGCCGGTGGTGATGCCGTTCTCGACCGCCCACTTGACGGCCTCATAGAAGTAAGCGTTGTTGGGCACGTCGTAGAAGAAGTTCAGGACGGAGTTATCCTCCATGAAGGTCGCCTTGACCTCGACCTTGCCGGCGGGCATGGTAAAGGTGTACTTGCCGTCGCCCTTGTCCTTGAGCGTCAGCTCGTTGCCGTTCTTGTCGGTGACGGT